>DASQYL010000466.1:0-7076 GCA_035639235.1 Pyrinomonadaceae bacterium
GCGCTCGCAGCGTGCACTAAACGGACAACCTGAGGGGAGCCGCGCGAGATCGGGCGGCTGTCCGGGAATTTGATAAAGCTTCCCTTGTTCAGTCGCAGGATCGGGAACTGATTTGAGCAGCCCTCGGGTGTAAGGATTTCCTGGCCGCGCAAACAACTCCGCGGTGGGCGCCTGTTCGAAAATCCGGCCGGCGTACATGACGATCACGTGCTCGGTCATACCGGCGACGACGCCAAGATCGTGCGTGATTAGAATAACGCTGGCGCCGGTTTCCGTTTTCAGTCGCTTAATGAGATCGAGAATCTGCGCCTGAATCGTAACGTCGAGAGCGGTCGTCGGTTCGTCGGCAATAAGCAATTCCGGCCGGCACGATAGTGCCATCGCGATCATAACGCGCTGCCGCATGCCGCCGGAAAATTCATGCGGATAACTGTCGACCCGATCGGCTGCGTCGGGAATGCCGACATGCTCGAGCATCTCGATCGCGTGCGCTCGCGCCTGTTCCTTCGTATGGCCCAGATGCAGTTGCGTTACCTCCATCAACTGCTTCGAAACGCGCATGAACGGATTGAGGGAGGTCATCGGGTCCTGGAAAATCATCGCGATCCGTTTACCGCGCAGCTCGCGGACTTCACGTGCGGTCATTTTCAAAACATCGCGGCCGTGAAAATTCACTGAGCCGGAAACGATCTTCCCCGGCGGCTCGGGAATCAAGCGCATCAACGAAAGATTGGCGATGGATTTCCCCGAACCGGACTCGCCGACTATGCCCAGCGTCTCCCCATGTTTGATTTCGAAGCTGATGCCGTCGACGGCTTTCACCGTGCCGTCTTCAGTCTCAAAATACGTGCGGAGATCGGTGACGGTAAGCAGGTTGCCGTTGTTTGCGTTTTCCGCCATTGCGCTTCTTTGATCCATCCGCTCATGCGGACGGTACTGACTTCATTCCCCGCTCACTGCTTACTGCTTACCGCTCACTGTTTTCTCATCTGCGGATCCAATGCGTCTCGCAATCCATCACCAACAAAATTCAAACAGAAGAGCATCAACGCCATGATTACTCCCGGAAAAATCAGTTGCCATGGATAGACGGCGAGGTTCTGCGCTCCTTCCGCGGCCAGGCTGCCCCAGGACACTCGCGGAGGACGAACGCCGATGCCCAGAAACGACAGAAACGCTTCGCTTAACATCACCGTCGGCACGGTCAGCGTCGCGTAAACGATTACCGGCCCCAAAGCGTTCGGAATCAAATGACGAAAGATAATTTTCGGCGTCGATACTCCGGTCGCGCGCGCCGCCAGCACAAATTCCTGGTTCTTGAGCGACATCACCTGGCCGCGCACGATGCGCGCCATGGTAAGCCACGACACGGCGCCAAGCGCTAAGAACAATTCAGCTAATTGTCCGGTCGGCGTCTTGGCCGGCAACATTGCCAGCAAGACGATCACGATGATGACGTAAGGCAATGAATAGAGCACATCGACGATGCGCATCATCAAATCGTCGATACGTCCACCAAGATATCCAGCCGTTGCGCCATACGAAACGCCTATCACCAACGAGACGAGCGTCGCGATCAACGCCACCATCAAAGATATCTGTCCACCCGAGAGTACGCGCGCGAACAGATCGCGGCCGGCATTGTCCGTCCCCATCGGGTGCGTCCATGAGAACTTGCCTTCCGGGGAACGGAAGGGCGCGAAAGATTTCGTCAGGCTGTTGTTCTTCGGAATGAAATCATAAGTGTAACCGGTCGCGCTATTGATCAGCGTCGGACCAACCAACGATGCCAGCGCCAACACCAGTACTACAATCATGCCGAAGACCGCAATTTTGTTTCGCAGCAGCCGCCGCCACGCGTCGCGCCACAATGAAGTGCCGACGACAACGTCGCCCGACACCAGTTCGCGCACGTCTTTTTCCGCGACCGCATACTCCGGGCCGACATGCAGTTCGGACTCGTTTACTTCGGGTCTGTTAAGGTCGTCTGACATAACTTCGCAAACTGACAGTTTGCGTTACCTCAATATCTAATGCGCGGATCGATAAAGCCGTACGCAATATCAACCAGTAGATTGAAAACCAGGACGGAAATCGCGATGAACGACACGATGCCGATGATCAGCGGCTCGTCGCGATTGAAACAGGCGTTGATGAAATAATTACCAAGACCTGGCAACGCAAAGATTTTCTCGACGACCACCGTCCCGGTAATCAAAAACGCCAGCGCCGGACCCGAGAACGAAACGACTGGCAATAGACCGCCTCGCAATGCATGCCGCATCACCACCGCGCCTTCGCTCAATCCCTTGGCACGCGCAGTTCGAATGTAATCCGAGCGCATCACTTCCAACATTCCTGAGCGCGTCAGTCGCGCGATATACGCAATGTAAATCGCCGATAAAGTAAGCGCCGGCAGAATGACGTTACGGCTCGGAAAACCTTGCCACAGCGCCGGCGGCAACCAAAACAACGTCAGCGCAAATAACAGGACCAACAAAGGGCCAAGAACAAAATTTGGGATCGAAATGCCGAGCATCGCGAAGGCCATGCTGCCATAATCGATCCACGAGTTCTGCCGGAGCGCCGCGAAGGTTCCCATCGTAATGCCGACAAACAGCGCAAATAGATACGCCGACAGGCCGAGCGCTGCCGATACTGGCAGAGCCTTGAGCAAAATCTGGTTGACGGACTGGCCTTCGTACTTGAGCGAATTTCCAAAGTCGAACTTCGTGATGTTCAAAAGCATCTTGCCGTACTGCACGTACCAGGGTCTGTTCAGTCCATACTTGTCGCGCAGGTTTTTCTCAACGGCGGGAGCAAGTTTTTTTTCGCCGGTGTAAAAGTTGCCGGGCGCGAGACGGATCAATCCCCAGGTAAGAGAGACAATGATGAAGAGCATGGGAACGATTACGATGATTCTGCGAAGGATGAAACGTATCATCGGTGATCACTGCGTACTCGGAACGCCGTAGTCCCAGCGCGCGTTATCGCGTTCTATGTAAACAAATTTCCACGGGAACAACGACCCAGGATTTGGGTACATTCCTTTGATGTACGGTTTCTTCATCCAACGCGCACTGGTCGTGAGCAGAGGCATTACTGGTTGCGCATCGAGCGCGATTGCCTCGGCCTGGGCCATCAGATCATAACGCTTTTGCCCATCGCTGGTGCTGTTGGCTTCATCGAGCAGCTCCGCGTATTTCGGATCGAACCAGCCGGTGCCGTTGTTGCTGCTGCCCGTGTAATAAAGGCCAAGGAAGGTGAACGGATCCATGTAGTCGGCGCCCCAGCCATTGCGCGCGATGCCTTTGTAATCCAGTTTCGCGCGCGCATCGAGAAAGGTTTTCGGTTCCATCGGCTTGATCGGTATGGTAACGCCGAGGTTTTGCTTCCACTGTTCCTGAATGAATTCCGCGATCAATAAATTTGAGCCGCCGGTGTTTACGTCTATCTCGATTTGAGCGACAGGAAACTTCGAAGAGTCGTACTTGCCGGAAGCGTCGCGGTATCCGGCTGCGGTGAGCAGTTTCTTTGCGCTATCGGGATCGAATTGATCGCCCTTTGGTTGCGGATACCCGGGAAACATTCCATCAGGCGTAATGGCGGTGAGCGCCTTCTGATGTCGCCAGGCTCCGAGCGCGTTCTTATCTACGCTCATATTGAGCGCCTTGCGCACACGCACGTCGTTCGTCGGCGGGCGTTTGCAATTGAACTGGTAGTACTCAATTCCCGCTTCCGGCGCGTCCATGTAGTCTTTCAGATTCGCGACCTGGTCCAACCATTGCACCTGGACGGTGTGATTATAAATCGCATCAACCTCGCCTGACTTGTAGAGGTTCATGATGGTCGTTGCGTCATCGACGAGATAGAACACGATGCTGTCGAGCTGCACATTCGCCGCATCGTGATACGTCGGGTCTTTTTTTACGATGACGCGATCGTAGTGTTTCCACGATTCGAGAGTGAAGGGTCCGCTGGTTACGATGTTGCCTTCGCGTGTCCACGCATCGCCAAATTTTTCAATCGCCTTTTGATTGATGACGCGAAAGAACTGGTGCGGCATCATACTGAGAAAAAATGGCGCGGGTTGGCTCAGAGAGATCCGCAGCGTGTAATCATCAACGGCTTCAACGCCAACGTCGTCCGGTTTCACGGGGATGAATTGTTTACCGGCAACCGCGGCCTTCACTTTCGGATTTGCATCGAGAAACTTCGCGCGCGCTTTTTCATCTGCCGGGATCGTCAATCGATCGGGCGAATGAATGAAATGGTGAAAAGCCGTGTCAGCATCGGGCGTTTTGTCTTCAGGAATCGGTGGGTATTCGGCTGCTACCGATTCAATGGGGTGCGAAGTCAAGGGCTCGCGCGGTTTCGTCTGAGTCGAGTTCGCCGGTTCTTCTTTGAAATCCTTTTCCAGCAGAAACGCGCCGGTGTTCGGGTCGGCAACGAACACGTCGCTTTCGTTATAAGCCCGGGCGTACTTTATGTAGTAAGCGAGGGCCGCCGTGCGCGAGCCAAGCTTGGGCGAAAGTCCGCGTCTGATCGTATAAACGAAATCGCGCGCGGTGATCGGATCGCCATTCGAAAACCGCCCATCATGACGCAGATGAAAAGTGAATTCCGACGAGTCGTGATTGATCTCCCAACGCTCGGCCAGCGCCGCAATCGGTTGTGTCGTCTTCGGATCGTATTCGACTAATCCTTCGTAAAGCGCCATGTAGATGCGCGCTTCGGGCTGGCCATCGGAGATTTGCGGGTCGAGCGTTTCCGGCTCAGGCCCCGAAACATAGCGCAGGACATTCAGGCGGGGCGGATCGGTCTTACCAAAGAAGACCTGATTGTTGGCCGAAGCGGTGCAACCAGCCGAGATACAACCAGCAAGCAGAACCAAGGCGGAAAGTATGAAGCTCGAGCGCGATAAATTCATGAGCATTCAGCGACTTGCCGAGCAAGTTAACACGATCATTACGCCGCATCAATAATTACTTTGTTGAAGAAGCCTCACGATCCGTCAGCGCTCGGAGGGATTCGTACACATCCGTCACCTGTTTGCGTGTGTCGTCAAAACTGTTGGAAGTATCAATCAGAAAGTCGCCGTGCCTCTTTTTTTCGTCCTGGGTCATCTGCGCCGCGATACGTAGTTCGGCCGCCTGCCGCGAAAGATGATCGCGGTCCCTTAGACGCTGCAATTGAAGCTCGGGCCGGCAATGCACGACGATCAGTTTGTCGAAACGACGATAGCCGCCCGACTCAATCATCAACGCCGCGTCGATCACCACAATGGCGTTTGGATCTGATAAGGCGATTGTTCGCAGGCGCTCATCCTGCGTCGCGATGATGAGTGGATGAAGAATTGAATTGAGATGCGCACGTTTGTCGCTGTCCGCAAAGACAATCGCGCCAAGCTTCGCCCGATCAAGCGCGCCGTCCACGCGCAACACGTCTGGGCCAAACGCCGCCCTCACCATTTGCAGACCAGGGGTGCCCGGCGCGACGACTTCACGCGCGACTTCATCGGCATCGATGACGTGACAGCCAAGCTCCGCGAGCGTGCGCAGGACGAAGGATTTACCAACTGCAATTGATCCCGTAAGTCCAACTTTGAGCATTGATTGATTCCCTCTCCCTCTGGGAGAGGGCCAGGGTGAGGGCTTACGTCTTATTATTGATTATGAAATTCATTTGAGACGTTCGCGCGTACGCGAGAAACGTCTCAAATAAAAAAGAAACCTCGCCCGTAGACCCTCATCCCCAGCCCTTCTCCCAGCGGGAGAAGGGAGAAACTACAGGCCTCGCCGCCACTTCGCCGCCTGCAGCGTGTTCTTCATCAACATCGCCACCGTTAACAACCCCACGCCGCCCGGCACCGGAGTTCGTCGACCAGCGACGTGATCAGCTTCCACCGGATGAACGTCGCCGACCAACGTGTAGCCGCGTTTGCTTATCGACTCGATTCTCTTTTCAGCATCCGTGCCAAAGAATTCGCGCGCTTCATCGACATTCGTTACCTTGTTAACACCGACATCGATGACGGTTGCACCCGGCTTGATGTAATGGCTCCGAATAAAGCCAGCGCGACCGATCGCCGCAATCAAAATATCTGCCTGACGGGTAACGGCCGGCAGGTCACGCGTCTTTGAATGACAGATTGTGACTGTCGCGTGTCGTTGCAAAAGCAAACTGGCGACTGGCCTTCCCACAATTTGACTGCGGCCGATCACACAAGCATGCGCGCCGGCGATTTTGATTTGATTTCGATCGAGCAATTCGATGATCCCCGCCGGTGTACAAGGCACGAACCGCGGACGTCCCATCGTCAGCAGCCCGACATTCGTGGGATGAAATGCGTCAACGTCTTTCAATGGATCGATGGCTTCTATGATCGCCGCATCGTCAATCTGTTTAGGCAGCGGCAACTGGACCAGAATTCCATCAACATCGTCGCGATCATTTAAACGCTTAACGATGGATAACAGCTCGTCGCTGCTCGTCGTCTCCGGCAGCGGCAGATGTTCCGATGCGATGCCTACCTCTTCACACGCGCGAACCTTGTTGCGCACGTAAACAGCGGACGCCGGGTCGTCGCCAACCAGAATCGCGGCCAGACGCGGAGTGACTCCGCTTTTTGTTTTCAAAGCGGCCACTTCATCAGCCACTTCGCGCTCGATCGCATTCGCCGCCGCACGGCCGTCGAGTAATTCAGCGCGATGAGTCTCGTTGGCGATCATCGGATCAATCGTAACATAGAAATTATGTCAGAACCGGGACCAGCGGCGGGCTGATCATGGCGACAGATCCGAATCAACGGTCGTGCTTGACCCGGTCGCTATAGGCCGCGGTTCTAACTCCCGGCTTGCGGATGAAAAGAGAGAGCAACTAAGCTGTGTCGTTACAAATCACGGTCGAGCTGCTTCATTCGTATGCCTAAAGTTCAAAAGCTGGTTCTTCTATCAACCGCTGCGTTTTTTCTCTTCGCGGCCGCATGTGGACCACGCCGGCCTGCCAACGAGAAGCGTTACCCAATCAAAGGAGAAGTCGTCAGTGTCGATAAGTCTAATCGCACCGCCACGATC
>DASQYL010000467.1:0-3592 GCA_035639235.1 Pyrinomonadaceae bacterium
ACGCGAATAGGCAAACTCCGTCGGAGAGCGATCTGCACGGCTTGATCAACGTCCAGCGCACGGCGCTGCCACTCTCGCTTGCCCAAACGCAAATATTGTTTAGCCTCCCTGCGGACATTCAACTTGTGGACAATCCGGCCATTACGCATTTTGCAGTCGCGATACCAAAGGTTGAGGACGACAACTTTGTCGGGCTCGACGAAGGACCATGAATAACAATACTTTGGATTAGAAGCTGCTCGCGATGTCCCACCTTGGAAGTTCTTCCAATCGCTAACGTTCACGCCTGCATCTCTGACCAAGTCCATTACGCGTTCCCACTTTGTTGGCTGTAGTTTCAAGATCTCACTCATTTGAGCGCTCCAAGGGTCAAGGTAGAAATCGTGAGAGCAAGTGGATTCGATATTGAGAAAAGATGGGCCGGATTTTAACACCCACCCGTTAACTTTGTTAACGGCGCGTTTACAAAGTTAACGCGTTTTATCTACGTTTGTAGACGAAAATCCCTAAGTCCTTTGGTTCCTCAAGTAGACTTTGTAGACAATCTGCTTACAAACGTAAACGACGCACCACGAAGTTCGGGGGTGGCGTGTCCGATATTCTCAGGTGCGCAGCACCTACTCGGCTATAATTGAATTTGGCTGGATAGAAGCTATGAGCACCGAGCTTGAAACTAGTGAAGTCGCTATCCTCAGCCGGGTAATCAAACCCGACTCTGGGGATTGGCCTCATGCAGCCGCTGAAGCAATTCTACGAATAGGCTTCAACGAAACCGATCAGGGGCAAATGATTGCCTTGCTCGAAAAGGCGAAGGCAGGAGACCTCACGAGCGAAGAGTCAGAAGCTCTGGAGCATTATCGGCATATCGGCAAGCTACTGGAATTAATGAAATCGCGGGCTCGGCGTTCACTGACAATTAAATAACTCTGCTCGTACTTCTTCCCATGGAATTAGTTCAACAGCGCCAGCGTCGATTTCAGCGACTCGTCGCTCAATCTCTTTAGACCAAGCGGCGTCGATATCTTGATCTGACGATCGGTCTTCCTTTATTCCCATAGTCAACACTCCGAAAGATGCGACCTAACGCCTACCCGTTCTCTTTGATCGCTGAGGGATCTTACTGGCCAACTTTGCTTTCAAAAGACGCTCTTCTGAATCTTCGAAACCAAGATCCGCGAATACATTGCCGCTACTGATCTCAACCTTCTCGCGTTTCGGCCTGGCAGGTGTTGTTCTTCTCGATTTGTGTCGTGTCTTCATTTGAAAACGTTGTTCGGAAACTTGAATGCAATTTACCAGAAGCACCAACGCTTTACAGCAACTTCGCAAATCCCGCTTGTTCGAAATGATGGTCGGACGTAAACGCCTGTTCGATCTCGTCCCTTTGCATTACCACGATGCTTATGCAATCGGTAAGGCTCCATTCCTTATCCAAGCGACTAGCATAAAGCTGCCAACCATCCGCGAGGAGCGACGAAGTGGCTGGAGTGATCTTAAGATTGGGCATCAAACGAAGGCCGTTAATCAGTTTGATGGACTTGTTGCGCCAAGCAAGTGTGCAAAAGGAATTCGCCACTTCCAGCAACACGAACTCGGTTGTCACGAGTGACACCTTGCGACGACGCAACTCCGCCATTACTTCTTCTGCTTGTTTGTGAAGTTCGTCTCTCGTGTTGACGAGTGCGATCCAAGCGGCAGTGTCAACGAGTACTGTCGGCATCGTTCAGCTTTTTTGGAGTGCCATACAAGTAGTGGTCATGTTGGCTGGCCAGATCAGGAATACCAGTGTCAATCGCGCAGTCGGCTAAAAGCTGGGTGAGCGCATCCCATTGATCTTCCGATCCTCTTGTGCGGTCACCATTACCCTCTTCGGGAGCAGTTACCTGCACGTCCACTTCGGCGCCGTTGGGCAAAGAGAGAGGTTCTTCGAGCCGAAGCACGCCGTTTTCATAGATTGCTTTGAGGTTCGTAGTCATCTGAAATCACCAGCCGTGATTCTAGCATCTTTTAGCCATTCGCGAGATATCGGTGTCCACGCGCCTTTGCGAGACGCATCAAGTGCTCGATCATCAAGTAGTGATCGAGTTCTGACTTTTCGTCCCGCGATAAGCCTTCGGTCTTTTCTCGCGAGATCAAATCGGCTACTCGGTCCCTTGATTCTTTAGACGGTTGAAACGCTATAACCCGTCGTGGGTTATTCGCCGCGATGAAGTCAGCTACTTCGTTGTAAGCCTTCGAAGAGTTCATGTCTTAGTTCAGTTTACCGCGTCCGTCGCATCCAGAACCAGATCGCATGTTTCCGTCTCTTCCGCTGCCACGAGTTGCTCAACTCCTTGGTTGAATGCATCGAGCAACGCTGCTGCGCGGCGGGTCGTTTCGATGTTTGCGTTTACGTACCGGTAGGTTGTGTTCGCTTGAGTGTGACCTAAGACGCGGCCGACTTCCGGCAATGGAAGATGCGCGGCGACTAAACGTGTTGCGGCGGTGTGGCGGAGATCATGAAAACGAACGTCTGGTAAGCCTGCCTTCGTGCGAACGGAGGTCCAACTCTTCTTCACATTGTCCGTGAATCCAAACACGAGAAAGTCTCGGTTCTTTGGCGATTCCTCCCAGACTTTTTCCAATTCGATCATGAGACGCGTCGTCAGAGACACTTGCCGTTCCTGCATCGTCTTAGTATTGAAAGCGCGAATCGTTAGAACTCGTTCCTCGAAATCGACATCGCTCCATTTAAGTCCCAGGATCTCGCCGCGTCGCATACCGGTATCGAGGGCGCAAATCAGGATCGGTCGTAAATGTTTTCGGTAGCGATTCTCACAGGCCGCGAGCAAGCGCAGTTCCTCTTCTCGCGTGACGATGCGTTCTCGTTTGCGTTCGTCCGCCATGCTGATTAGTGGGTCGCCGCTGCGCATCGGATTGCGCAGAATCCAGCCTTCGCGCTCGGCGATATTCAGTAATCGGCGCATTTTCTCGAGTTCGCGGTTAACGGCGGCGATAGTCCGCTGCTTCTTGGCCTTGGTCTTGGTCGCGAGCCTTACGGCACGAAATTCCCTGATATCGCTATGCGTGATGCCGCGCAGGAGACGCATACCGAAATGGTCTTTCAAAGCTTTTACGTTGGCCTTGGCTGGCACGATGCTTCTCACGCCGGCTACCTTACGCCCATCGACGTACTCGGCGGGCTTGAGATACTCCTTCTCGAAGTACGTTGCGAGATCCAGAAACGTCATGTGCTCTTTCGCAAGTGAGCGTCCACCGGTCTTATCAACTTCCGCGATGAGGTCTTGGACCAGGTCCTTCGCATGACTCTTACTCTCGGCGCGCCGCTGTCGATCGTGTCGCTTGCCGGTGACGGGATCGGTGTAAGTGATGCGCGCCCACCAAGTCACTTTTCCTTTCGCGCTGCGACTCTTCCGACTAACGATCGATCCAACTCGCTCTCGCATTTTTCACCTCCAAAAACTGCACACACTTTCGCACACAAAATGGATGCTATTTTCTGAGATTAGCAGAGTTGTCAAGTTAGACCCGATTTCAATATTGGCCAATAAATACGGGCCTAAGAAGCGTTTTTTGATACTTGGAGATAACG
>DASQYL010000468.1:0-4682 GCA_035639235.1 Pyrinomonadaceae bacterium
TCGGTCGTATCAAGCGGATTTGATCCGCCACCTGCCAACGTCGCAGTGAAGGCTGCATCGGTGTGCAGATTGAAGGTGCTAACGGATCTTTGGGACGGACCGAACAAATAGTTGGCGCGGCTTGGAACGACCGTATATAAAGCATTTGTTTCAACGCTGTCGAATTGATAAGCGCCGTTGCTGTCGGTTATCGTCAAGCGGTTTTGGTTGTTTTGATTGCCGCCGCTTAAGCGAACGGCCACGCCGGCGACCGGCTTGCCGTCTTGATCCAGAATCGTTCCGCCAATTGTCCCGCTTGATGAGGTCGGCAGTGCCACTGAGAATTGACCGTTGGTGACAGTGACTGACGGATTGCCTTCGTTATATTCAAAACGTTGAGACAACAACGGCGTGGTCGCTCCCGGAGTGCCGACTACAGCGAACTTCAAATTCAAAAGCGTTCCCGCGCCCGTTAGCGGAAGAGGTCCAAATGCGGCAATGCGCACGTGGCCGGCGACATCGCTATTGACCGTGATGTTCAAACCCGTGGTTATTGTACCGCTGGTATCGACCGGCGATGCTTGCGGCTGAATCACGTTCGGATCGAAAGCGAGGTTCAGGTCGTAACTGATCACGTTTTGATTGCTCACGTCTCCTGACGTAATTGGAATCGTGATGCTTGCGCCCTGCGCGGCGCCGAGGTTTGGCAGTGAAACTGGTATCGCCGCCGCTGCCACCGTCTGATTTCCTTCGGGGTTAGCAATAGAGGGAGGTCCCGCTCCTGCCGTCCAGTTACCCGAGACGTCGCCGATGAGAATCGCTTGATAGTTTTCGCCAAGATAATTAAGTGTGGTAGTTGCGTAGGTGCGATTCGGCGGCAAGAACTTCCATCTGCCAGCCAGATCGATGACGTCTGGCGGCGGAATCGCGTGGACCGCGAGCAACGCGATTAGCGCTGCGTCAAACGATGAGATGGTTCCGTCGTTACTCGCGTCGGCGGCGATTAACTGGTTGGCTGTCAAAGGCGTCGTGTTCGGCAAGGCCCCATCGAGACCAACAACGTGTTGAGCAACCAGTGCCGCGTCGTACGCGTTAATGCCGTTGATGTCTCCATTCTTGGTCGGTGATACGGTGTAAGCTCCGCCGCCGAAACCGGTCAACGTGTAGAGTCCGAACGCGTTGGTAAGAGCGCGAGGTACTGAAGGCGATCCTGATGCAAATAGACCCACATCCGGTACCGGCTTGATTACGACAGGCTGTCCACCCGGTCCGCCTGGCCTGCCGGATCCGCCGGAAACACCGGGAACGCCGTAGGTCACCGTGCCGGAGATTGTGGTGGCAATGCACATGCTGCCATTGGTCACCGGAGAGCAGGGTGTCCCTTCGTTGAACTGAAAGGTTGCCAAATTTAAATTGGTGCAATTCGCCGGCGAGCCGCTAACGTTGAACGACAAATTGATCAGCGTCCCACTGCCGCTCAATGGGTCTGTATTGAAACCGGAAACTTTGAGTTGTCCTGACGTGTTGGCGTTAAGCGTGATCGTGAAGCCGCTGCTGATCGTGCCGGTTTGATCGTAAGGCGTGTCTAACGGAGTGAGCACATTCGGATCATAAGTGAAAGTAAAATCAAACGATAAGATGTTTTGTCCTGTAGTATCGCTGACGTTGATCGGAACACTCAGGTTGGCGCCGGACAAAGCAGTCATTCCTGTCGGAACCGTAACGCTGATGCAGACCGGCGGCGGAGGCAAGGGATTTGAACTACTCGCGTAGTCGAAGCCACCGCCCTGCATAAAGTTGCCGCCGCTCGAAACAGTGCCCGCGGCCGGCTCGCCGATGGTGCTGTCGAGAGTGAAAGTCGGCGCAGTGCCGCCGCTGTCGCTGTGATCTCCGCCGCCCGCAATCACCGATGAATCGATCGTGATGGTGCTGTCCGGTGTTAAAGACACTGTCGGCGTTGCTGGCAGCGTGGATGTCCCTGTCCGCATCTTCGCATCGCTCGCATTGGGCGTCACGGTCTCTGCATTCGCTCTTGGTCGCAACTGCCAGAGATGCTTGCTCGACACGCCGAGACTGATGGCGTCGCTAGCCAATACTGAGAGACAAAGCATCGCGAGAACAGCACGACCGCGTGTGATCGATCGCTTTGCGGTCGGCGCGAACCTATTTGCGCCCCGATTGTTTTTTGATAAATTCATGGTGATGTCCTTTCCGAACGTGGTGCGCGTGATTTAGCTCGCATTACCTCATCAGGAGTATCCAGAAGGCTCCCGCCTGCGGATCCTTCGCCGAGCCCGATTGGTTTGTGAACCTGATCGTCACGTGACCCGCTGACGAGACCCACGCGGAGTAATTTGTCAGCGGAATGACCGCTGCATTTGGAACGCTAAGGAAGACGGCGTCTCCCTCTTGAGCCTCGCTCAGGTTGAAATCAAAGTCGCTCGTGCTGTTATTTGCCGTGGATGGAAAATCGATGCCCACGCCGCGCATTATTAATGCGCCCATTGCCGAGCCGTCGGTCCCCAACTTGAACGCAGTATTCGCCCGAATTGCGTAAGGCGTTGACGTAATCTGCTGTCGCGGTGAAAGCGTAACGTATGCTTCGTTGCTGTTGTGCCGCACAGCAATTTCGAGGTAGCGCGGATCGCCGGAAAAGAGTTCGAAGCACAGAGCGGCATTGGAGAAATCCAGTTTTACACTGAAGTTGCCGTTGGTGACCGAGACGCCTGGCCGCCCCACAGTAATCGGTCCCGGACAAGTGTCTGTCGCCAGCGGTAGCTGTGCGTCATTGGTCGGTCCAGTGAAGATTTTGAATTGGAAATCGAAAGTTCCGTTCGCCGCTGCGCCCTGATCTTGCAGCTTGCCTTGATATGTGAACGTCGACGATTGGGCGAGCGCAGGAATGGCAGTGATCAATAAGAATAGAAGCGCAATCGCGAGTCTGATGCCGATACGTGAATTTGATTCTCTATACATGTTGTTAGCTCCTGCGCCGCGAGACGTGGCGGCGGGCGATGCTTCTCTTTAACCGCTTAAGCTGCTGCTGTTGTTTGTCGATCATAGTGCGAAGGCTGGCGAGGTCTTGTTGCTGTTGCGCGATCTGCGTCTGCTGTTCTTTGAAGGCGTTGACAAAGACGGCTGACAGTTGGCTGTACTTAACGCCTTCGATCTCGCCTTTATCGTTTTTGAAAGTGAGCAGCGGCTCGATCTGCGCAACTTCTTCGGCGCCAAAGCCGAGGTCATGCAGCCCGCCCTGCTTCCAATCAAAACTGATCGGACGTAGGCGATTGATGATCCCCAATCCGCCGAGAAACGATTGGACGTTTGTTTTGTAACGGAGGCTCGAAGAGCAGGGGACGATTACCTTCCAGGCATTCGCGCAAAGTGAAGTGTTTGCGGCGCTGAGAGAATCGACAGCAATTGTGCCAGTAACTTCAAGGCTACCGGGAATCTGCGTCGTCTCCGCACTCGTGCCCAGAACGATCGTGTGATCGGTCAACACCGAAGCGCCCGAGCCGATCGCGGTGGAGCTGGAGATGGCGGAATTAATGGTTCCCGCGGACGATCCGATGAAAGTATTACTCGAACCAGTGCTGCCTCCTCCTCCTGCGTGGTCTCCTATGAAAACATTTGCTGTACCGATAGTATTCTGAGCCCCAGCGTTGGATCCGAAGAAAGCATTGCTATTCCCGTCGGTGTTTGCTGCACCGGCGAATTCTCCAAAAAACGCATTGGAAGTACCACGCTCATTCTTTGCGCCAGCTTGATATCCAAAAAAAGAATTCTCTGCGCCAGTAAGAACCCCTCCAACACCGAATCCAACGAGGGTATTTGCGGACGAGTTCAGCACGTTAGTGGGGCCCGCGCCAATGCCAAGGAAGACGTTCGATTGATTAACTAGAACGGCTCTAACGCCGTTAACGTTGTACTGTGTCTGCGCGTTAACTGTATTGGCGGACAGAGTCCCATCAATACCGACAGTTCCCGTCACCTGCAAGCTGCCGGGAATCTGGGTTGTTTCCGCGCTTGTACCGAGAACGATCGTGTGACTATCTCTGACGATCGCAGAGGCCCCGATCGCAGTTGCATAGTCGAGTTGAGGGTTGAGAAGCACGGCGTTGGCGCCGATTACGGTGCTGTTAGTTGCGTTATTTCCATGTGGGTATGCCATGCCAGCCCGGAAACCGACAAATGTATTTCCCGAGTCAGTCTGATCTTGTCCTGCGCTCAATCCAAAAAAGGAACTTGATGAACTGGCGCCCAAGAACTTTGTGCCATTGAGGTTGTATTGTGTGGTCGCGTTAACTATGTTTCCGCTTAAGCTGCCGGCCGCGTTCCCGTTGCCACTGATGTTGAAGTTGCTGCTTGCCTGTTGATTACTCCCGTTTTGAATGTAGTTGGCGCTGCCTGCCGTGGGAGTGCGCGCATCAGAAAGACGAGAGTCGCCCGTTAACACATATTCCGACGCGGCTGCACCCCCGAGTTGCGTCGCATTCGTCGCTGTTTCTGCCGAACCCGCTGTCGCGCTGCGAATCGCGTAAGGCGTTGACGTGATCTGCTGGCGCGGCGACAGCGTAATGTAAGAACTGTCAGACGGATGCTTCACCGAAATCTCCAGATATCGATCGTTTCCGTTGAAAACCTGGGCGGGACAAATCGATTGAAAGAAATTGAGTTGTATGCTGAAGCTGCCGTTAGTTACT
>DASQYL010000469.1:0-2782 GCA_035639235.1 Pyrinomonadaceae bacterium
TTCTGTTGGGTTGCTGGAAAATCCTAAAATGAGAAGAGCGATAATCGTTTTCGTAGTCTGTAGTTCGCTGCTGTATTCGTTTATGAGTAATGCACAAGACAGCAAGCGTCCGCGTGCGCGCGACGTCGGCGTGATTGTAGGGGTTTTATCGCCCGGTCCATTGAACGCAATAACTGATGTCGCCGGAGTTGCGGTCGGTCACACCACGCTCACCAAGGGTGACTATGTGCGCACGGGTGTGACGGCGATTCTGCCGCATGGCGGAAATCTCTTTCGCGAAAAAGTTCCCGGCGCGGTCTTCATCGGCAACGCCTTCGGTAAGCTCGCCGGTTCGACGCAGGTGAACGAACTGGGCGAGATTGAAACTCCGATCATGTTGACTTCAACTCTCAACGTGCCGCGAGTTGCCGACGCAGTGATCGATTACATGCTGGCGCTGCCCGGAAATGAAGACGTGCAATCGATCAACCCGCTCGTTGGCGAGACCAACGACGGTTATCTCAACGACATTCGTGGGCGCTACGTGGGGCGCGATGAAGTCTTCGCCGCGATCAAGAACGCTCACGGCGGCACGGTTGAAGAAGGCGCGGTCGGCGCGGGCACCGGCACCGTGGCTTTCGGTTTCAAAGGAGGCATCGGCAACTCATCGCGCAAGCTACCTGCGCAACTCGGCGGATATACCGTTGGCGTGCTCGTCCAGACGAATTTCGGCGGAATTTTGACGATTAACGGTGCTCCCGTGGGACGCGAGTTGGGCAAGTATTATCTGAAAGAGCAACTGAGTACTACAAACTTAAGTTTGTTGGACATGAGCGCTGACGGATCGTGCATGATCATCATCGCGACGGATGCGCCCATCGATCATCGCAATCTGCAGAGGCTGGCCGCGCGATCAATGATGGGCTTGGCGCGGACTGGTTCTGCGGGTTCGAATGGGAGCGGCGATTATGCCATCGCGTTTTCGACGGCGCCTGAGCTGCGCATTACCAATGGCTCGCGCAATCAAAAGTCGAACGTGACGCTGCTATCGAATGAAGCGATGTCGCCGTTGTTTCTCGCCGTCATCGAAGCGACTGAAGAAGCGATCTACAATTCACTGTTCCGCGCTACCACCACGAACAGCCGAGGTCACACCGTTGAAGCTTTGCCGATAGACAAGACGATAGAAATTCTTCGACGTCACAATGCGATAAAGCAGTGATCATTTCATTGACACCCGATCAACTACTCACTAGAATACGCCCCACCCAAAAGCACGGAGGACAATCGATTGGCTCTCAAAATTCGAATCAACCGGAAAAGTGTCGAATCGATGACACGGCAACTCACCGATCAACTTGCCGATCTGATTAGCAACGGCGCACTCGCCATCGGCAGCTTGCTCCCGAGCGAACGCACTTTGGCGAATTCACTCGGCGTCGCGCGCAATGTCGTGCGCGGCAGCTATGAATATCTGGAGAAAGCCGGCGTGGTGCAGCGCGAAGGCAAAAAAGGCCGCACGGTGAAAGCCAGGACCTCACGAAAGAAATCGCCTTCGCTGAGCGCTAAGAAAACCGCTAAGAAGCGGTAGCGCTTGGTTCTAAAGCAGCGCGACTGTGACCAGTAAACTCTCCTCGTCCAGTTACGGTGCGCGGCCTCAATTGCTCCTCGCGTTCCACTCAAATAGAAGATGCGTGCCCGTCTCGCTGGTCCGCGTAAACCCGAGACGCTCAAATAACGCCACAGCACGATTGAATCGAATGATTTGCAAACGCAAAGGCCGCCTGGCCGTCGCTGCCTGTTGCTGAAGTTCCCGAATGAGAAGTGTTCCAGTGCCTTCGTTTCGGTGGGCGGGTAAGAGCGTGATATCGATCAGGCGAATCTCTTCGGCTCTTTGCTCAACCGCGAGACGGCCCACTGGCTCACCTGCCAATAAAACGATCTGGTCTTGCATTGCCGGATGATCGTTGGTCAGAAACTTCTGATGTGACTCGTACTGCATTGCCAGAAACTCATCAATACGATCTTCGTCCCAGCCCAGGCCGCGCAAATCATCGCGCCGGCTGCTTTTGTAGAGATCAAGCAGGAGGTCCTGATCTTCTTCGTTGGCTGTTCGCAACGTTATTGATGCTTCGACGGTCATCGTTTGATTTGATTCTAAGCGAAGAACCGTCAGTTTTGATATGACAAAGTTTCCTTTTGATTAGTCGCGATGTCTAATCGCATGCGATAATGTGACGAAGCTTTCCCGCATAAACAAATTTATTTTCCGAGGTTGAGCTATGAAACGTTTCTTTGCTGTCTCGTTCATCGTCCTGCTTGCGTGCGGCTACACGTTTGCGCAGGAGCGACGATTTACGATTGACGATCTATTGAAGGTGCGGCGCGTCGGCGATCCGCAGGTCTCACCGAAAGGCGATTTCGTCGCATTCACGATCACCGATGTTGACAAGACCGCTAACAAGAGCACGACGCAGATTTACCTCGTGCCGCTAAGCGGCGGCGAACCGCGGCAGTTGACGAATGACGAACACTCATCGGCGTCTCCGCGGTGGTCGCCTGACGGCGAAAAGTTGGCGTTCATATCCGCTCGCGACGGCGAGGATCAGATTTGGACGATCGATATTTCCAGCGGCGCGTTGAAGAAAGTTACCACCATGTCAACGGGCGCCGGCGATCCCGTCTGGTCGCCGGACGGCAAGTGGCTGGCGTTCGCGTCGGACATTTATCCTGAGTGCAATGACGACGCTTGTAACAAGAAGCGCGCTGCGGAAGTCGCGTCTAATAAAGTGAAAGCGCATGT
>DASQYL010000470.1:0-13273 GCA_035639235.1 Pyrinomonadaceae bacterium
TGATGCGAGCGCGGTTTCACGATCACCAGCAAGGAGCCGACATTGCGATATTTTATGGCGCGAGCATAACTGAAGCCGACATCATCATGACCGACGGCAAAAGTCTTGAGCACCTGGGCGTCACACCCGATGAAATCAAACTTCCGACTGCAGCTGACCTGGCAGAGGCAAAGGATCCAGTGCTTGCTTACGCAGCTTCACTGCTTGGCTTGACCATAACTCCGGAGAAAGCCGGCACTTTCTTTCCAGTTGAGTGGCGGAAATAAAATTTCTATTCAGCGCCAGCCGCCATCGCTTCCGCCTGCAGCTTCTGGCCAAGTGACGAGCGCCAACTCTTTTCCATCTCGGCAACGTCGATCTGGATTACTTCGTCGCCGTCACTTTCAATCCGCAAACGATCTGAGCCGACATTGCCCAACAGCGTCATCGGACAACTGGCGGCCGCCACGATCTCTTCGACGTCGCCGAGCAGCGCCTGATCGAAACTGATGATGATGCGCGAAGGTGATTCGCTGAATAAACGAGTCGCCAAGTCGTACTCGCCAGTGATGTCGATGTCGGCGCCGAGTGCCTCACGGTTCAAAGAAGAGAAGCAGCATTCAGCCAGAGCGACGGCAAGTCCGCCGTCGGAACAATCGTGCGCAGAACGAAGCAGACCGTTTTGGGCGGCGCGCAAACAGGCGGTTTGGACCGCGACTTCGGCGTCAAGATCGATGGCGGGAACACGCTGGCCAGCGGTTTTTGAAATGATGTTTGCGTACTCGCTCGATTCGAGATCATCTTTCGTAGCGCCGAGTAATGCGATGAAATCGCCAGGGTTTTTAAAACCCGGCTGAATGACTTTACGCGCGTCGTCGATCAATCCGAGCATGCCAATCACCGGCGTCGGCATGATGCCGCGGCCTTCGGTTTCGTTATAAAAAGAAACGTTGCCCGACACGGCCGGAGTATTGAAAGCCTTGCACGCTTCCGCCATGCCGTCGATGACTTCGGAAAATGACCACATCACTTCCGGCCGCTCGGGCGAAGCAAAATTCAAACAGTTCGTGATCGCAATCGGCTGCGCGCCCACACACACGACGTTGCGTGCGGCCTCGGCGACAACGAGCTTCGCTCCCTCGCGCGGATTGATCGCGCAGTAACGGCCATTGCCGTCGAGCGCCATCGCGAGCGCGCGCCGCGTCTCTTTGATCCGCACGACAGCCGCATCAGCGCCCGGCAAGAGAGTAGTATTGGTCCGCACCATGTGATCGTATTGCCGATAGACCCATTCTTTGGAAGCGAGGTTCGGCGAGGCGAGCAGCGTGAGCAGGGCCTGGTTGTAATTTTGTCCGTGGTTAGTAGTCAGTTGTCCGTTGTTCGCTGTTTGCGACGTGTCATTCTCAACTGGAGTACGACTGACCACTGACCACTGACTACTGAGGGCCGAATTCATTGGCCTTTGATAGACCGGCGCTTCATCGGTCAATGCTTTCACGGGCACGTCGCAGACAACTTCGCCATTGTGTGAGACGCGCATGCGGCCATCGTCGCGAACCTCGCCGATGATCACCGCATCGAGATCCCATTTCGCAAAGATCTCGATCACTTCGCGTTCGCGTCCCTTGTGCGCCACGATCAGCATGCGCTCCTGCGATTCAGACAGCAGCATCTCGTACGCGGTCATCCCGGTTTCGCGCTGCGGCACGAGCGACAGATCGATTTCAATTCCCGTATCAGCCCGCGCCGCCATTTCACACGTCGAGCAGGTCAAACCCGCAGCGCCCATGTCTTGAATGCCGGCGACCGCGCCGCTGCGCATTGCTTCCAGGCACGCCTCGAGCAAAAGCTTTTCCAGAAATGGATCGCCGACCTGGACGGTGGGCCGTTTCTCTAGAGCTTCCTCGTCAAACTCAGCCGACGCCATGGTCGCGCCGTGAATTCCGTCGCGGCCGGTCTTCGCGCCAACATACAACACGGGATTACCGACGCCGGCCGCTTTGCCGAAGAAAATTTGATCGTCTTTGACAAGGCCGAGCGCGAATGCGTTAACCAACGGATTCAGCGAGTATGAATCGTCGAATGAGACTTCGCCGCCGACCGTCGGCACGCCAAACGCGTTTCCGTAATGCGCGATGCCGGCCACCACGCCGGCGAGTAAAGATCGATTTCGCCGCCCGTTCTTCGGATCGTCGATCGATCCAAACCGCAAACTATTCAGCGCGGCGACCGGCCGGGCGCCCATCGTGAAGATGTCGCGCAGAATTCCGCCGACGCCGGTTGCGGCGCCCTGAAACGGTTCGATGAATGAAGGATGATTATGCGATTCGATTTTGAATGCGGCACACCAACCGTCGCCAACGTCGACTACTCCGGCGTTCTCTCCGGGCGGCACGATCACGCGTGCGCCCGAGGTCGGCAATCGCTTCAGATGAACGCGCGAGGATTTATACGAACAATGCTCAGACCACATCACCGAGAAAACGCCGAGCTCCACCAGGTTCGGCTCGCGCCCGAGCAGATCCTGGATGCGTTTGAATTCTTCGGGAGTGAGGTTGTGCGATGCGATTACGTCAGGAGCGATCATCGATAGTAAGCAGTGAGCAGCAAGCAGCGAGCAGTCAAACAACTGTTAGCTGCTCACTGCTTACGGCTCACTTCTTTGTCGATTGCTGCGCGCAACTCGTCGGGGTTAACTTTGCCGAAGTGCCGGAAGACAATTTTGCCGTCTTTGTCGAAAAGAAACGTGGCCGGCATTTCTCCACGCCAGTTCGGATCGACCGCGTTAATTGCCGCATCCTGATCTTTAACGTTCAGGAGCACGACGGGCATGGTGGCTTTCATTTGATTCAGGAACTTCGGAACCTCGCTCTTGATGTCAGTGATGTCGTCGAGACTGACCGCGATGAAGTTCAAGGGCTTGCCTTTATAGTCGCCGTCAAGCTTGACCAAATCCGGAAACTCTTCGCGACACGGATCGCACCAGGTGGCCCAGAAATTCAACAGCAATGGTCGCGTATCACCCGGCTCGCGTTGCAGGATTTTTTTGAGCCCGTCGAGATCGATTGCGCGAATGTCACTCGCAACTTCATCGACATCTTTCGTGTTGATGCCATCGATAACAAATGGGCCGGGGCTGCGCGTCTTGGCGGCAGCGCTTGACCGTTGCTGGCCAGGCACTGCTACGCAAATCAACCCCGTCAGGACGCTGGCAACGAGAATTGAAAGACGGCAACGCATCAGTTTGTAGCGCAAGTTACCTATGCGTTCTACGAGACTCGCTTGATTGTGCAACCGAACGCCTTCGCTTCTGTCTTGGTGACTGGCTTACCGGCCAGTACTTCATTTAATGCATCACGCAGATCATTCGATGCGATGCCTGAGGGAACTCGCGAGTTGTCGATGCGCCCGTGGTAAACGAGCTTGCCTTTGGCATCGAGCACGTATGCTTCCGGAGTTGCGAAGGCACCCAACCGATCCGCTATCTTGTTGCCGTCGTCTTTGAGAATCGTGAACTTCAGGCCCTTCTCGGCAGCGTGCGCCCTAACTTCAGCGGCCGGCTCGGTGCTGTTGGCATTGATGCCGATTACGTTCACACCCTTGGCCTGGTAGTCCTCGTACAACTTTTCCATGCGATCGTTGTAAGCATTAGAGACGGGACACTTGGTCGCGATAAATAACACGACCGTGCCGTTCTTGCCTTTGAGCGAAGCGAGCGAGTGCGATACACCGTCGGTATCGGGCAAAGTGAAATCTTCGATCATCGTTCCGATAGCCGGGGGCGCGGGCAGATCCGAGGCGTTGCGGCCACTGCCGGCGACCGCCGCGATGGCAACGATCAAAACTGCAGCGATAAACAATGGTAGCGCGTATTGTTTCTTCATCTCTTGACTCCTTTTCAGGATTGTCGGTGTGACTGCAAAGATTAGCAGCGTCAATTAGACCTGGCAAGTCGCGATTGTGTTCGGATTTATAAGTTCGGTTTTCGCCGTCGCGTCAATTGAATCCAAAACGCGATGGCCGTCAGCACCGTTGTTACGCTCGCGGAGAGCAGACAATATTGGCAAAAGTGATGGATGACGAACGCTTGTAGATAGGTAAGCCACAACGCGGTGAGGAACATCATGGCCACCAGAATCAGAAGTAACGGCCGCGCCAATGAATAATCGAACGCGGCCAAAATCGCCAGGCTGAAAAAAGTAAAGTATGCGACCGCGCCAACGGTGGCCAGCGGAATCGAACCAATGTGCGCGTACTTGCTACCCAGAACTTCGGCACACCCGGTGATAATCGTGCAACGCAGGTTCTGACCCGTCAGGTCCTGAATCGTTAGATAGATCGCATCGCCGAGGCCGATTAGAGAAATAGCGGCGGCGATCACGTAAGACCAAGTAATTTGTTTTGCTGAACTGACTGAATTCGGCATCAGGAGAAGCGCACGAAAGGAACTACGGCAGCTTAATGCTACAACAGAACTATCGAATCATCCTTGCGTCGTGACATTGGCTCGGGAAGCTTGTCCACGATTTGAGGTTCGTCCTGCGACACGTTCCGGTCTTGCGTGAACTTGTTGAGATCTTTCTCTGCCGGACAAAAATCGCAGTAATAACCGGCGTTCTCTTTTCGATCCTCACAATCATTGCATTCAAGCGCTCTGCCTACGTTCATCAACGCGTCCAGTAGTGGAACCAGCCGGCGTCCACGCTCCGTTAATTCGTATTCAACTCGACGTGGTAATCCGCCGAAATTGTTTCGTAGGACTAAACCATCGTGCTCCATCTCTCGCAACCGGCCCATCAAGGTGCGGCTGCTAATCGGGTGCAGGTCTTCCAAAAGTTCAGTCGTGCGTTTCGGGCCGGCAAAAAGATCGCGCACCACGAGCATAGTCCACTTGTCGCCGACCATCTGCAGTACGCCGGCTATCGGACACCCATCGATCTTTCGTCTGCGCACAAATCTCCCCCCACTGCGGACAAAATACCCGCAGTTACAGTTTCTGACAACCTTCTTTTGTTTTTTTGATTATCGAGCCAGGACGCGAGAGGACCCTAAAATACAAGCGACCCGAGGGGTGGGACCTCGGGTCGCTGCCTGGTGAGTGAGCAGGAACTTCTGCTGGTATAGGACGCTGCTCGCTTCACCTTGTCGGCGTGGGGATAAGAAGTTGTCAAACGGCGCTGAGGTTAGGTCGCCGAACTATCAAATTGCCCTTGTTCGGAGCCATGCTCCGCGACTGTCTAGTGCGATTCTTGTGCCGTAGGTTGACGATGTTCGAGAAGCGATCTCTCGACCTGCAAACACAACATCTTGCGCCAGATTCAGCAAGTTCTAAGAAATCTGTCAAATGGACGCTGGCTTTTTGATATCAAAAATGATAGTAAGGCTATCATTAGAGATAGCGAACCGCGGGAGAGATAGCGAACCGCGGGCTTCCCGAGATGTTATTACCGTTTGCTGTAACCCTGGCGCGAGTCAACGAGCCATGAACCCAAGATTAGTAGCGATAAACGGAACGCTGAAAGGCGTCACATTTCCGATGGCAACCGAGGAAACTACCATTGGCCGCGAATCGGCAAATGCGGTTTGGTTGAATCATCCTTCGGTTTCGCGGCGCCATTGCATCATTCGATGTGGAAATGGTGATTTCAACCTGCTCGATCTCGACAGCTACAACGGCACCTTTGTCAATGGTATTCCGATCAAAGAACAGATACTCGCACATGCTGATCGAGTACGTATTGGTAAGATCGAATTACTCTTCTTGATCGAGGAGGGTCAGGAAACCACTTCGGCTCATCTAATTCGTTGGGACGACTCTAATCCACTCACCGAGTCGGCAAAGCAACTGCGGCCCGACGCGCTGCTAAATAAGACGGAGCAAACCCTCGTCAAAACATCTGAACACGAGCGCCAAGCGCGCGACCTCGGCGTCGTGCTCAGAATTGCCGGTCGCATCAATCGTCTGCGGCACACGCAAGAGCTGGTGAAAGAAATTCTCGACGCGATCTTCGAAATAATTCCTGCAGATCGTGGCGCAATCGTGTTGGGCCGCGAGAACGATTTCTCAACCGTTTATGGCAAACATCGAGAAGAGAGGAGCGTCCCAGTACAGGTTAGCCGCACCGTCGTCGAGCACGTCATGCGCGAACGCGTTGCCGTGCTGACCAATGATATTAAGGCCAGCGAAACCCTCAAGTCTGCCGAGAGCCTGGTGGCAGCGCAGATTACTTCTTTGATGTGCGTACCGCTAATTATGGTTGAGAAACTGCTGGGCGCGATTTATCTGGACACCAGCGATCCAATTGTCCTTTTCGATGAATCGCATCTGCATTTATTGGCGGGCATCGCCGGCATGGGCGCAGTCTCTCTGGAGAACGCACGTCAAGTTGAATGGCTGGAAGAGGAGAACACGCGACTGCGATCGAGCCTCGCGATCGAACACAACATGATTGGTGAAAGTCCGCCCTCGCAGGAGGTTTATCGTTTTATTCAGCGCGTGGCGCCGGCAAAATCTGCAGTCTTGATTTGCGGCGAGAGCGGCACCGGAAAGGAATTGGCCGCGCACGCGATTCACACGAACAGCCCGCGCGCATCGCAATCGTTTGTGCCGATCAACTGCGCTGCCATGCCCGAGACGCTGTTGGAAAGTGAATTGTTCGGGCATGAAAGAGGCGCGTTTACCGGCGCAGTCGGTCGCAAGCAAGGCAAACTTGAGGTGGCGCAAGGGGGCACGGTTTTTCTGGATGAAATCGGCGAGATGCCTTTGACGATGCAGTCGCGCCTGTTGCGCTTTTTGCAGGACCACAAAGTCGAAAGACTAGGCGGCACACGCGCGATCGAACTTGACGTGCGCATTATCGCCGCAACTAACCGCGACCTGGAACACATGATTAAGACCGGGACATTTCGCGAAGACCTCTATCACCGATTGAATGTCGTGAAGTTGACCATGCCCGCGTTACGCGAACGAAAGGAAGATATCGCGCTGTTGGCAAACTACTTTGCGGCGAAGTATGCGAAAGAATGTAAGCGATCGATCAGCGGCATTAGCGCTGAGGCCCGCGCGCTGCTGCAGACCTATGATTGGCCCGGAAACATTCGTGAGTTGGAAAACACGATCGAACGCGCGGTCGTGTTGGGCACGTCCGATACGATCGACATTCAGGATTTGCCACGCCGCATGTTCGAGGATAGTCGCCAGCTACCAACAACCTATGATGAAGCTGTGAAGGACGCAAAGCGTCACATAGTGCTCAAAGCCTTGGCCCAGGCCAAGGGCAACTACACCGAAGCCGCCAAAGCCCTCGGCATGCACCCTAACAATTTGCATCGCCTGATTCGCACGCTGGACCTAAAACCGGCGGCGGCGAAGTTGGGGAACGCCTAACGGTCCGTCCCCCAGAACGCCTCTCCGCGCCTCACGCTCGCAGATTGATATTGTAGGTTTTGATTTTTGAATTGAGGGTGGTCGGGTTCATCCCCAGCAGCCGTGCCGCGCGCGATTGATGCCCGCCGGTTTGATCGAGCGCGCGCCGAATCAGATCGATTTCAAATCGCCGTACTTCGTCATAGAAATTAATTCCCCGGCTGACGTCGATGGTCGCTCCCGCGCTGGTCCCCTCGCGCGTAACGGCGCGCGCTGCTTGTGGATCGGCAATCTCAGGGCGCAGACATTCACGGGTGATCTCGTCGCCGGGCGCAATCACGACCGCACGTTCGATCGCGTTCTCCAGTTCGCGCACGTTGCCAGGCCACGAATAATTCTCCAACAACGAAAGGACTTCGGGCGCGATATGCTCCGAGACCTGCCGCCCATTCTCGGCGTTGTATTTGCGGATGAAGTGCTGCGCCAGGGGAAGTACGTCTGGACGACGATCGCGCAGCGGCGGCAGTTCGATCGGAACAACCGATAAGCGATAGTAAAGGTCCTCGCGAAAAATTCCCTGGCGCACCGCCTCGCGCAAATCGATGTTGGTGGCGGCGATGATCCGCACATCGACACGGCGCGGGCTGGTGTCGCCAAGTGCGGTGAACTCGCGTTCCTGAATCACGCGCAACAGGCGCACTTGCGTCTCGGGCGGAATGTCGCCAATTTCGTCAAGAAAGATCGATCCACCATCCGCCACTTCAAACAAACCCTTCTTCGCCGCGACCGCGCCGGTGAACGCGCCACGGGTGTGGCCAAAGAGTTCCGATTCGAGCAATTCGGTGGGAATGTTCGAACTATTCACGGTAACGAACGGCTTCGTGACCCGCGGACTTGCCTCGTGAATCGCTTTAGCGATCAATTCTTTTCCCGTGCCGCTTTCGCCGGTGATCAGAATCGTCGACCGTGCGGGTGCGACCTGCTCGACCAAACGAAATACTTCTTGCATGATGTCTGATCGTCCGACGATCGCGCCGCGATCGACTTCGCGGCTCATCGCCTGGCGCAGCGAACGCCGCTCTTCTTCTTTGCGCCGCCGCTTAACGCCGGCAGCAACGGTTACGCTGATGTGCTCGTTCTGAAATGGCTTGCGAATGCAGCCGAAGGCGCCCTTCTCCCAGGCGGCGATGGCAGTATCGAAAGTCGCGTAAGCGGTGATCATGACGACGACCGCTTCCGGATCGAGTTTCAGAAACTCTTCGAGCGCGCGCAATCCGCCGATTCCCGGCATCGATACATCGAGCAGCACAACGTCGTATGCCCGTTTCGTGTAGGTGTCGAGGCCTTCCTCGCCGGTCTTTGCGAGATCGACACGATAACCTTCGGCCGAGAGCAACGTCTCGAGCACATCGCGCATTATTTCTTCGTCATCGACGACGAGTACTGATCCTCTTCTGGCCATATTCAGGAGCTACAGACGTTTGTCTGTGGCTATTAGATTTCGCTTTAAATATTTTGCGTACCGGACAGATTAGCATTCATCCCCGCGAGCAATCCAACCAAACTGACGGGCGTTTCAGTTGAGCGCGGTGGCTTGCAGACGCGTGCCAGGATCGCGCGTGGGCAGTGTGATGCGAAAAGTGGTGCCGTGACCCGGAGTGCTGTCGACGCTGATGTGGCCGGAATGTTCCTGCACGATGCCGTACGTGACAGCCAGGCCGAGGCCGGTGCCGCGGCCGACGCCTTTGGTGGTAAAGAAGGGATCGTAAATCTTGGCCACATCTTCTGGATCGATGCCGACGCCGTTGTCGGCCACCTCTACGGTCAATGAATCTTCTTCGCCGTTGTGCGTAGCGAGCACGATGCGGCCGTTGCCGTTTGCGATTGAATCGCGCGCGTTAAGAATCAGGTTCGTAAAGACCTGTTGTAGCTTTACTGAGTTCCCGAGCACCGGTGGTAATTCGTTGTCGTACTCGCGAATGATTTCGATATGTCCGCGGCGAAGCTGCGGCTCGAGCAATTGCAGCGTGTCGTCAAGCACGCGATGGATATCGAGCGAAGTAAATTCGGCGGCGCTGCCGGTGCGCGAAAAGTTCAGCAAATTGTTGACGATGTCGGTAGCGCGATCCGCCTGACGCCGCACCTTCTCGAGCAGCGCATGCTTCGGATCGTTTTGCGGGAACATGTTGAGAAGCATTTGCGTGTAGGACGAAACGCCGGTGAGCGGTGTATTCACCTCGTGCGCGACGCCGGCGGCCAGCAAGCCGATCGACGAAAGCTTTTCTTGCTGCTGCAGTTGATCTTCGAGGCGCAAACGCTCGGTCACGTCTTCGAATACGACTAACGCGCCAGTCTGCTCCTGCGAATCAGCCCACAACGGCGCGATCGCGATGTTGAGCACGAGCGCTCGCCCGGCGCGCGTCGCTGTGTGCAATTTGTAAATGTTGCGAGTTTGAATCAGTCGCCACCCATGTTCGCCCAACACTTGATGCAACGTGTCGGCGAAGTCTTCGGCGAATAATTCTTCGACATTCTTTCCGACAACGTCTTCGCGGTCGGCGGTCACAATCTCTTCAAGAGCCGAGTTGAGGCGAGTAATTCGGCCCCCGAGATCGACCGCCATCAACCCAACGTTGATTGATTCCACAATCGATTCGTTGAACTCTTTCAGCAGCTCGAGTTCGGCGGCGTGTTGTTGCTGCTCCTGATAAAGAACGCTGTTTTCGATGGCCACCGCAATGTAGCCCGAAACCGTGCGCAGAATTTCGACATCTTCAGAGGACAACAAAGCGCCGTCGGCGGAGCGACCCAGACCAATCACTGCGACCATGCGGCCGCGCACAACGCAAGGCACGTAATAGTGCAGCACGCGCCGCACATAACCGTCGCCTTCAGGGGCTGATTCGAGATCGTCGGCGCGCACCACGCCGGTTTCAGCCGAACGCGTGCGAATCATTTCGCGAAAATCCGCAGGTACGGTGATTGGCGATTTAAAACCAGCGGTGCGCGCCACGCGATAACCACCGGCCGCCTGAACGTCTTCGATGAAGATCGCCAGACGCTCGACGTTCATGACTTCCTGCAAGCGCGTGGTGAGCGAATCGAGCAGAGGCTCCAGCGCCGTGGTCGCAGAAATTGTGCGTCCAAAATCGAGCAAGCTGTGACGCAAGTCGTAACGGCGGCCATAGAAAATGCGATCGACTCTTTCTTGCAGGAAATTCTTTATGGGCGCAGCGATCATTACGAGCGCGGCCATCGCGAATACAGACAGAATCAGCGGAAGCGTAATTGACTCGCTCGACGACGGGATGTTTCCACTAAATGCATAAACCCCGATGAGATAAAGTATTGCCCCGATTGTGATGCTGATCGTCAGCGTGGTGAGGGCGTAAACAGCAGCACGTCGCACGACGAGTTCGACGTCCATCAATCGATAACGCACCACGGAATAACCGAACGAAAGCGGGATTAAGATAAGTGGTAACACCGCGATGTAAGTCGCAACGTCAGTGAAGGCGCCGGGCGTGTCCGTGAGGATATAGCCTGCGGCGTACAAGACAGTGAAAGGGATAACCGGAATCACCGAACCCCACACAACCCATTTCAATTGCTGGCGCGCCACTCTGTTCTTGCTCCGAATGAAACGATAAACGAGCAGCGCGGCACTCGTGACCAGCGCGATTTCAAACTGAAGAAGTGACGCCTTATAAAATCTGGCAACGAAATTCGGAGAGAAGTCGCCCAGGAAAACTGCAACCGCAATCGTCAATAACACGAACGCCGGAACGTAAAGTAACAGCGTTCGCCAACGACGCTCTTCGAACAGGTGATAACGAACGGGATAAATAGCGCTGAAGTGTACGAACAGCGGCGCAAATATTATCAATCCCGCGTTATCGAGAAAGCCAATGGCGAGGTCGAGATCTTTGTAAGTTCCCAGTGGCGTATAAAAATGAAAGACGAACGCTGCCACGCAGACACCTGCGAAATGCAAAACGAAAGGTGCTCGTCCCCCCTGGCGCAAAATTACGAACAGCCCCATAAACAGGTAAACGAGACCGATCGCATTGATATAGAAACTGAGAGGGGTGAGATTAACTCGCGCCGGTAAGTTGTCTAGATCCGCGTAGTAGTAACGCGTTTCCGGCTGATATGAAGGACGCTCGATCAGGTAATGAATCTGACCGCCGACCCGCGCCTGGTCGAGATACATCTCAATTTTTTCGGCGCCGGAAACTTCCTCACACCTGGCGCCGCGTCTGGCGTCTTCGCACTTTTCCTCGGTCATGCTGATCGCGAGGAGACGATCGCCGGGATTCATGTGCGCCCTGGCAGCTGCTGAATTCGGTGCAATGGCCTTGGCGATTATTCCTTGTGAGGTATCGACCCAGGTAACGCCGTCAGTCGGCGGGCCTTGCATGTGCACCCGCTGCCAAAAATTTATGACGCCGGCGACAAACAATACCGCCGCCATCACAAGCAGCAGCCAGGTCCTGGTTGTTAATACCGATCCTTTCATCGACTAAGTTATCCGGCGAACAAAGCCCCGCATTGGAACGCACACAAAGTCAATCAGATCTAGGCAACCGATGTTCCAATTTGTTCCTGGCGAAGCGCCAAACTTATTGGCCCAGCACGCCGACTTTGTCGCTGTTTGTGAGGGCAACTCGCTTAATCGGGTGCATGCGCTCTCCATCTTTTCGTATTCGTCCAAGATTTTGGAAAACCGGTTGAAGAGGCGACACGGAGGCTTAGAGATCGTCCCGCCTTCTGAATTAGAAGCGAAGCAAAATTCCGCCGCGCACCGAACGGCCGGCCGTGCCGAGCTCCAAGAGAGTATCGCCGTTCGTCGTCCGAGTTTGAAAATCAAAGAGGTTTCGGGCATCGATGATTGCCTGCGCGCGCACAGGCAAACCAAACGTCGGCAGGTCCTGCGTCACCTGCACGCTCAACGAGGGGTCATAAACGGCCAGCCGTCCGGCAAAGGGATCGATCGCAAAGACGGTCGCCTGCGGCGAGAAGCGGAACACGGTCTGCACGTGCGTGCCCTTGGACCAGTCACCTGCCAACTGCAAGGCCGCGGTTTGGAAGAAGCCGTTGCTGAAGAGATCGGCCGGACCACTGATTCCGTCCGCCGAAAGCTTCTGTCCGCGGCCGAACGAGTAGCCCGCCGATGCGCTCCACGTATGATTCAATCGGCGCGAGTAAACCACGCGCACGCCGCGAGCCGATCCATTTTGATTAGCGATATTCAAAATCGGCAGCGATGCATCTCCGGAAAAAGCCGAGAGGGGCATTGACATCAAACCGACGCCACGGCCGCTGGTCAGATCGAGAAACGCGGCGGCATCGACGTTCGAACGATTGTCGAGCACCCGCTGCACGCCAAACTCAAGCCGGCGACTCTGGCCCATCACAGCGCGTCCGCCGACCAGCGCAATTGGCTGCGACTGTGGCTGTTTGAAAAATACGTCCGTGTCTTCGAATGAAGCTGTGCTTTGAATTGCTGTTGCATCGCCGCTTGGCGCGTACGACGCTCGCACACGGGTGCGCGCATTAGCATCGAACTGGACTCCAAATCGCGGACTCAACGCTGAATCACCGCCGGCATTGGTAAACCGCGAATAATCGAGGCCCATGACCAGCACGACGCCATCGCGCACCAGCCACTCATCGACGGCGCGCACCGACATCTGGCCCAATGCTTGGCGGCGGCCGTCGCGCACGGAAAACACTCGCGCCGCACCGCCATTCAAATTCAATTTGTGGCGATCGTTCAAGCGCACGCGCGCAGTCGTTTCAAATCGTTGCGGCGCGGTAACGCCAATTCCGGTTTGCCCGGCGAAAATAAAGTCCATCGTTTCCGAAGCGGGCAGCGCAAAAGCGAAGTTCACACCTTCATAATTGGGCTCGAACGGGTTGGATGAA
>DASQYL010000471.1:0-9035 GCA_035639235.1 Pyrinomonadaceae bacterium
TTCATCCTCGGGCACATCGCCTTTCAATCCATACATCCGTTCCTGTTCCAGGAAAACTACCGGATCGTCATCACGAATCGCGCTCTTCAGAAGGCCTTTGGCGTCCGCGGGTGTGGAAGGCATCACCACCTTCAAACCCGGAAAGTATGCGTACCACGATTCGAGCGCTTGCGAATGCTGCGAAGAGACCTGATAAGCAGAGCCGTTGGGGCCACGGAACACGATCGGAATTTTGAACTGGCCACCCGACATGTAGCGCATCTTGGCTGCCGAATTGATGATCTGATCGGTTGCCAGAATCGAAAAATTGAAGGTCATGAACTCGATGATCGGACGCAGACCAGCCATAGCTGCGCCGACACCGAGACCGGCAAATCCCAACTCCGTAATCGGCGTGTCGATAATGCGCTTGGGCCCAAACTCTTCGAGTAATCCACGCGTGACCTTGTACGCGCCCTGGTATTCGGCGACCTCTTCGCCCATCAAAAAAACAGAATTGTCGCGCGCCAGCTCTTCTTTCAGAGCCAGATTCAGAGCGTCGCGCATCGTCATTACGGCCATTGGTCTTTACTCGTTTTGATTGATCGGGTTCGCGTATATGTCGGTGTAAAGCTCGGTTTCGTCGGGAAGCGGACTCTCGTCGGCGAACTTAACCGCCGCGTCTACGGCATGCTTTACGTGCGCTTCGAGCTCCGCGACGTCGCCGTCATCGATGACTTCAGCATCCTTTAATCTATTTGTGAATACTTTGATCGGGTCGCGCTCCTGATACTTTTCAATTTCGGCGCGCGTGCGATACTTACCCGGGTCTGACATCGAATGGCCCATGTATCGGTAAGTGCGCGCTTCGAGCAGTGTTGGCAACGATTCCTCGCGCGCGCGCTTCACCGCGCGTTGCACTGCTGCGCGCATCGCCAGCACGTCCATGCCGTCGACGGCTTCGGAGACCACTTCGTAGGCACAGGATTTCAGCGCCACGTTTTGAAATGACATTGCTCGTTTCAGCGATGTGCCCATGCCGTACATGTTGTTCTCGCAGATGTAAATGCAGGGCAGTTTCCAAAGCTGGGCCATGTTCATCGATTCGTGAAACGCACCCTGGTTAACCGCAGCCTCGCCGAAGAAACAAAGGGTAACTTGATCTGTCTCCTTGTACTTGGCGGCAAAAGCCACTCCGGTCGCTAAGGGAATCTGTCCGCCGACGATTGCATGGCCGCCATAGAAACCGAGTTCAACGTCGAACAGGTGCATCGACCCGCCCTTACCGCGTGAGCAGCCGCCGGCCTTGCCATAAAGTTCGGCCATCACAGCGTCGGGAGACATCCCTTTCGCGATTGCCTGGCCATGCTCGCGATAACTCGTCAACACGTAATCGTCAGGACGCAGTGCCGAAATAGCGCCCACGCCAACGGCTTCCTGGCCGATGTACAAATGACAGAAGCCGCCAATCTTCCCCAAGCTGTACGACTCAGCACACTTCTCTTCAAACCGCCGGATGAGGATCATCTGGTGAAGCATATTCAGCAACGTGTCGCGATCGTCTTGCAGTTGCTGAGTTGGGTTCTGTGGCTGATCGAGGACGGCGGCGCCGCCCGTTGATGATCTCGATTGGCTGCGCTCGCTTGGTTGGCTGCTCATGAATTCTAATTACGGTCTAAGCGAATCGGCCAGCCTCAGGCTGGCCCGAAGACGTTTGATTAGACTACGAACGAACGATTATACGCGAGACACGTTGAGGGGCAAACCGCAAAAGAGAAGGCACGCCTTCAAGCAGCGTGCCTAGGGTCAAATACCTTGAAATACAACTCAGGTGTAATGATCGATGCGAGCCGGCGTGGGCAAAGTGGACAGGTTGTGAAGGTTCTTCCGTGAATGTTTGTCTCGTTGCATGTTGCGCGCGGCCGCGGTCAACAACTCTTCCGTCGTTTCGCCGTGGTTCGGGAAACAAGCAATGCCAAGACTAATATTGACAGCGACCTGTTTTCCGGGACGAACCGAGAATTTGTGCTGGCCTACAGCTTTCGTAATGCGATCGGCAATGCCTTCGGCCATAACCTGCGATGCCATCGGCATGATTGCGACAAATTCGTCGCCTGCATAGCGTGAAAGGATATCCATTTGTCTTAGTTCTTTTCGGATGACGCGCGCGATGCTTGCCAACAATCGGTCACCCATCGCATGTCCGTACCGATCGTTGATTTCTTTAAAATCGTCGATGTCCATGCTGATGACCGCCAGCGATTCACGTCCCAGTCGTTCGCATTCCGCCAGCCGTTGTTCGAGCATCATGTAGAAACCGCGCGCATTCGGAAGGTCGGTCAGCACATCGGTCAGCGCGCTTTCCTTTGTCTTCTCAAACGTTAATGCGTTGTTAAGGGCCGAGGCGGCATGCTGCGCCACCGACTCTAACAAACGCACATGTTCGGTCGTGTAAGATGTGCGGCCCTTGGCATAAAGCGCGATGGCGCCGAACGCTCCATCCTCGCGAATCAACGGCGAAACCAGCACACCGCGATAACTGCGCGCGACCTCGTCCGGAATGCCAACCATGTCCAACTCCGGCGACGAATTGCACATCGAGCGGCTATTGGCAATCACCCAACCGGTAATTCCATCGCCCACGTTCATTCGGCGCAACTTGAAGAGTTCAGGATGTTCGCCGACCACGTGCATCGCGATTGCTTTCCCGGAGAGATCGTCGACAATGAAAATCACACACGTGTCAAAGGGAACGATCGCGCGCAACTTGTTCGAGATCAGCGTTACCGTGTCATTCAGATTCAGAGACGAGCCAATCGTCTGGGCGATTTCGTGAAGCGCGAAGACTTCGCGCTGCGCCTCAGTAATCGAACGAAATCCCGTAGCATCATCAGGGACGCCGAGAACGTCCGAGGCCAGACCCGCGTCCGGGCGCGCCTTGGTCGTAAGATCAATGTTCTCAGAAGCGACCTGTTCCTGAATGTCTTCGCGGCCGATTAGGCTGTCGAAGTCGGTAACATGCTTAACGAAAAGCGCCACGACTTTTGGATCGAACGCCGTCCCCGACATCTTTTGCAACAGCGCCAAAGAGTCTTCACGTTTCATTCCTTTTCGGTAAGGACGATCGCAACGCGTGGCGTCATAGAAATCGACAACTGAGATGATGCGGGCGACGAGGGGGATCTGTTCGGCGCGGAGACCTTTCGGATAGCCACTGCCGTCCCACTTTTCGTGATGAAAGCGAACGATGTCTTCGACCGGGTAGGGGAAATTAACCCGTTTGAGAATGTCACCGCCCACCGTCGGGTGAATCTTCATTTTGGCGAATTCCGACTCTGTGAGTTTGCCCGGCTTGTTCAAGATGTATTCGGGAACGGCAAGCTTGCCGATGTCGTGCAATAATGCGCCCGCGACCAAAGCGCGCAACTCTTGTCCGGACACTTTCAAGAGCTTGCCCATTTCTGTGGCATAAATCTGAGTGCGGCGAACGTGTCCGTGAGTGGTCTGATCTTTCGCGTCGATGGCAATGGCCAGAGACTCAATCGTGTTCATGTGCAGATCGGCAATCTCTTCGATGTACTTGAGCTTATCTTCCTGCGCACGGGTGACCTCGCTGACACTCTTTTCGTTAAAGCGAAACAGCAGGTGGACCATCGTGATGATTAATGCGCCGACGAACAGGAAGGCGATGCCTGCCCCGTGGATAGCTGAGAAGAACAAGGCTGCCGAAGTCACATTCGCCACTTGCGTAATGAGCGTCCAGACCAGGCTCTCTTTTGAGACGACCACCTTCGTCTGTTGCGAGAGCGAGGTAAACGCGATCGTTCCGAACGTGCTCAACGCATACTGAACCACTCCAAAGACGCACAACGGAAACAGGAGAGCGTCCAGACCACCCTTGCCGAGAGAGAACCCGCCCGCAATCGCTAATAGCAAGAGTTTATAGGCCAGCGATGCGACGAACGTTGACGTGATCGAGATTCCGACGGCAAATACTCTGGCCCATTTGTCTCCGTCAGAGAATGACGCAATGAAACCTACGATGGCAGCAAGAAGAATAGCCGGGCCGAGGGTGTTCGCCGGCACCGTGCTGTATACAATCACAGCCAGGAAGATAAATGCATCGGCGACCGACTTGTTTGTTTGGCTGGCGCCGTCAATATTCGTGACCGGAACTATGAAACGACTTGAGGCCGCGGTTAGTCCGATCAATACCAGCAACATTGCGATACCGCTCCAACCGAGCAGCGGTAGATGAATGGTAGAGACGATTCCCGACAACAGAATCGAAGCGCCGGCGATGGCGACCACCGCCAGCAGCATGAAGCTTTTCCAATTAAGCCTTGGCATTAAGTTCCCCGAGATGACTGAAGAAGCAGAACCAGTGAGGCCAGTGCGTGGAGTGCTACTGTAGAGCGGTAGCTAACAATAGCAAGGTAGTGGCCAACACTGTTGACCAGCTAGAGAATAGCGAGGACGCGCCGCCAAGTCAATGGTCTTTTCGAAGAAATTTGTGGAAAAGGCGTTGCAAGACGCCATTTCCGTTCATGTCACGTCGCCTATCTTAAGCTCGCGGCGCAAATCGTCCGGGGTTGACACAGGGGTTTGGCAGGTGTGTGACCGACAAACATACGCTAAAGGTGTTGGGCCGGTAGGGCCGCGGCCTTCCAAGAACCGGACAACTCGGGCTGCGCGGCTAAAGTCGGAGGCGCACGGTGCAAGAACTCGGTTCGGAAGATAGTCGTCCCAAACGGTTCGGGTAAGAGCAGCGAAGTCTTGATCAGTTGAAGGGCCCAAAATTGCAATTTCGAGCGGCTCGGACAACTGGAAATCCATCGCCTGCAGGGCGAACCCGAAAGCCGACGGATACCGGGTTATTTGATTGGCCATCAGTCGCAACGTTGTGATCGCGCGTCGCCGGTAATCGTCTCTGGCCGTGAACGCGTGCAGCTTCAAAAGTACTATTGCTGCGACCGAATTTCCCGAGGGTGTGGCATTATCGAACCACTCCTTCGCGCGCACGATCAGCCGTTCATGTTTGTGGCCGGTAAAGAAGAAGCCGCCGTTCTCGTCATCCCAGAACTGATCGATCATCCGATCCGCAAGCGCGATTGCACTCTCAATCCAGTCGATTTCACCGGTGGCTTCGTACAAGCAAATCAGTCCCTCGATGAGGCAAGCGTAGTCCTCCAGGTAGCCGTTCAATCGCGCCCGATTGTCTTTATAGGTCCGCATTAACAGACCGTCGCGTTGCAGCTCGTTGAGTACAAACCGGGCGTTTGCCCGCGCGACGTCGCGATAATCTGAGCGGTCTAAAATGGCTGCTGCCTCGGCGAAGCTCGCGAGCATAAGACCGTTCCACGAGGTGAGCACCTTTTCATCGCGCGCGGGTCTAACTCGCCGCTCGCGAATATCGAATAATTTGCGTCGGCTTGTTTGAATGATTTCGCCGGCATAGCCCACGTTCGTATTGTGTTGTGCGGCGACGACATCGAGACTTGCTTCGACATGCAGGATATTCTTGCCTTCGAAATTTCCTTGCTCAGTTATATCGTAGTAGTCGCAAAACAATCGCGCAGCAGCAGAGTCGAGATGCTCGACAATCTCCCGCTGCGTCCAGACAAAAAACTTGCCCTCCTCTCCTTCCGAGTCGGCATCCTGACTCGAATAGAAGCCTCCCTTCGCATCTGTCATCTCGCGAACGACGTAGTCTAGCGTTTCTTCAGCTACGCGTCGGGCGAACTCGTCCTTGGTCAATTGATAGACATGAAGATAAAGCCGGGCGAGCAGCGCATTGTCGTACAACATCTTCTCAAAGTGAGGCACGAGCCAGTGTGCATCGACTGAATAGCGGTGAAAGCCGCCGCCTAATTGATCGTACATTCCGCCCTCAGCCATTTTGCGGGCCGTGTTCTGGACGATCTCGAGCGCTTCGGCCGTGCGGGTGCGATGGTAGTGGTGCAGGCAAAACTCCAGCGTCATTGATGGTGGAAATTTCGGCGCGCCGCCGAAACCTCCATTTGCCGGATCATAATTCTTGGCGATCCGGCGATAAGCGCCGTCCAGGGCTGCAATCGTGAATGGTTCGCGCGATTCTTCCGCCAAACCGATGCGACGGAGCTCGCCCAGCATGGACGTGACGGTGTTAGCAACCTGCTCCGGCTGGGAACGATAGGCCTCGGCGACGCTCAACAGCACGCGCGGAAAGCCGGGCATGTTGTAACGATCTTCCGGCGGGAAGTAAGTACCGCCGTAGAAAGGCGCGCCTTCAGGCGTGAGGAACATGGTCATGGGCCAGCCGCCGTGTCCGGTCGTCATCTGCACGGCGGTCATGTAAATCTGATCGAGGTCAGGGCGTTCTTCGCGATCGACTTTGATGTTGACGAAGTTCTCATTCATCAAACGCGCAATCGCTTCGTTCTCGAACGACTCGCGCTCCATCACATGACACCAGTGACAGGCTGAATAACCGATACTCAAAAGAATCGGTTTGTTCTCCGCGCGTGCTTTAGCCAGCGCTGCCTCGCCCCACGGATGCCAGTCGACCGGATTATGAGCGTGTTGCAGGAGATACGGGCTGGTCTCGTTAATTAGCGCGTTGGTATATTTGTGTTTAGTCACCGGCTCGTTATGCGAAGGGAATTAATCCGTGTCTATCCGTTGAACCAGTACTTAGTCGCGGCCGCCCACCTGGTATTCGGATAACGCTTATGAAGCAAGTCGAACGCTGCTTTGGACCAGCGACCTGTTTCCTTATCGGTGCAACCGTAACGCGTCGATCGCACTGCCAGATGCAAAGCTTCGGGCGAACGGGGATCATTAGGATTTTTTTCAGTCCAATCGATAGCCATCTTGCAGAGATAGTTCGGCGCCGTACCGAGGGCTTGCAGGGCGGCAAGCTGTCTCGCGCCGAGCGACTGACTCGCCTTAAGAAAATCAGGGGCGACCAGGGGACGTTTCTTGTTTGCTTCCTGCGGGTCTTCATCAGACAACGGGATGGCTTGCGGCACGGGCGGCTCGGTACACCAGTAGTTATCGCGATAGCTATCCATACTGTCGACCGGAGTTGTGCGGCCAACGCCCGCCGAGACAAAGGGACGCACACCCGGGAATTTCAAGCTTAGAAAAGCAGCCGCGAAACGTCTCGAGTCCGGCGTGGCCGCGCGTTGATAGGCCGTCACGAACTCCTTCATCTGCGGGTAGTATTCCAGCATCACGTTCGCTGCTTCGGTAGCTGATTGGTAATCATCAACGAGCGCCGCCCGCGCAAACGCGGCTTGCGCGACATCCTTTCGCAAATTAGGCGCGAGCATTTTGGAGCGCGCAGCATCCTTCATCATCGCCGCAGGCATGACTTTATTGAAAATATTTGCAGCGTCGATGTCGAAAAAAGATTTTGCGCCGTTGGCGGTTTGTTCAGCCTCTTTTGGATCAGCGGGAATTTCGCGGCCGTCATCGTTGTCGCTGAAACCGGCCGCTTCGCGCTGCGCATCTTGCAGAAATTGGTCAAGGTTCTTCGCGACCATCATTCTTTCGCTGAGAAAGAGATTGACGGCCGAAGCCGGCATCACTTTTCGATCGCCATTAAGAACTTGATCAAGCGCCGTACGCGCTTCATCAACACGGCCCGCCTCATTCAGCAAACGAATGCGATGAAATGCTATGGACGGATACGCGGGAGAGTTGGAACTCACTCCGGCCCCGGCATTGAGCAACTCGTTCGCCTTGCCATCCTTGCCGTCTGCGCTAAGCAGCGCGGCGACGAGCCACGGCATCGACTTGGTTTTTTGCCATCTCTCCAGTGAATGAAGGGCAATGCTCTGGTCTGCGTTTTGAATCGCGATGATCCAGTCAGTCAAATCATCAGATGTCATGCCCGCGGGGACCGGCGGCTTTTTTCCTTCATCGTTCTCGCCGATCAATTTATCCAGGAGGTAAGTATAGTCCCAGACGCTTTGCTTGAAATCCTCAGCCGCGTCCTTCTTTGTGATTAAGCGAGCCAACTCGTGCGCTTTCTCTTCCGGGTGCAGACGCACGCGCACCAGGTTCAATAAGCGGCCTGCCGCGTGATGCGACATCCTCAGCGACGGATCCTTCAACAAGACATTCAGTCTCGTTTCCGCTTCGCTCAACGGACCAACCGCATCTTCGGGTTTGTCAGCAAAGCTCCCTTTACGGAGCATCGCACGCGCCGCCAGATAAGGCGCCACGACCCGGTAAGGCGAATTGTTATCTTTCGCGATCACGTCGAACTGCTCTTTAGCTTGATCGTAATTCGTCACATAAAAATTTGCGGCGGCGATTTGATAAGCTCGATCTGCGCGCACCAATGAGTCCGAATCGTGGGTCGATTCGGGAATCCGACTACCGTCGTGGCAATCCGCAAAGACCATGTCCTGCGCTGTCAGCCAATCGCTCACCTGATTGCTTTCCGCGCCGTACTTCTTGATCCGCTCGTCGAGAATCGCAGTCGCTGATTTGAAGGCGTCGGGCTGGCAATTCAAAAACTCTTCGTACTCGTGCGGCTTCTCGCGGTTGCGATAAGTTTGCTGCTCCGCAATCGCCGCCGCTCCCGGCACTCGTTTGCGCGCCTCAAGCCAATCCTTCATAACCGGCGGCTCGCTCGAATCGTCTTCTGCCAAGTTGAGACGATCGTTCCAAAGACTGAGCATGCTTTTGGCTTCGGCCTGGCTCAACGAATTTCCCGAGAACGTTCGGTAAGCGACGAAGAGATACGAGCGCGCCCACGTCGCCTGCACAATTCCGATTTTGCCGGTCGCGAATTGCTCAAACGGCGGATCGGGATGCTTAGTAAAGACAAAGATCGCATCGGTGAAGAATGGCCCGCACGCGCGCGTGCGCGCAGGGAAGAAGCACAAAATCGAAGTCAGCAAGGCACAAGCAACTGATGCTTTCCAGGTTTGTTTGCGATTCATGTTTACCAACTCGAGGGGATTGATCTTTTGAAACCGCGATGAGTTTACCTCAACCAGCAACCCCATGATAAAGAGATTTTGGCGCGACCGCTTTTTCAGCGACAACTCTCGTTCTGCTAT
>DASQYL010000472.1:0-7747 GCA_035639235.1 Pyrinomonadaceae bacterium
GTGAGTCTCTTCCCACGACTGCCCATCTCTTTCTAATAGTTCATCTGCTTCTATCGGGCCCCAGCTTCCGGCGGCGTAATTCGGAAACGAAGGTGGCGGCGAATTGGCCCAGGCTTCCTGAATTGGTTTGACGACGGCCCAGCCGGCTTCGACTTGATCGGCACGCTGAAACAAAGTCGCGTCGCCCATCATGCAGTCGTGCAACAGCCGCTCGTATCCGGTGCTCGGCACATCACCAAAATAATCTTCGTAATCAAAATCCATGTTGACCGTGCCGATGTCGAGGATTGGCCCGGGGATCTTGGCCCCGAAGCTCAAAGAAATTCCTTCGTCGGGTTGAATGTGAAGAATCAAACGATTGCCGGACAGTCGATCGACTTCCGTTTCGCGAAACAGAATGAAAGGCGCACTCTTAAACTTAATCTCGATCTCCGTGTCACGGGCCGCGAGCCGTTTGCCAGTGCGCAAATAAAAAGGCACGTCGCTCCAACGCCAGTTGTCGATTAGAATTTTTAACGCGACGAAAGTCTCGACGGTTGAATCGGGCGCGACGTTAGGCTCGCTCCGATAAGCGGGCTCCGTTTTGCCGTTGATGGTTCCGGCGTCGTATTGGCCGCGAACCGATCTGCGTCCGGCTTCCTCCGGAGAAGGACATTGGATGGCGTGCAGCACTTTCGCCTGCTCATCGCGGACCGCGTTGGCTTTGAATGACACCGGCGGCTCCATTGCGGTGAGCGTCACGAGCTGAAGCAAATGGTTCGGCACCATGTCGCGCAACGCGCCCGCTTGCTCATAGTAACCGCCGCGCTGCTCGACGCCAACTTTCTCAGCCGCGGTGATCTGGACCGAGTCGATGTAGCGTCGATTCCAGATTGGCTCAAAAATTCCGTTGCCGAATCGAAACACTAAAATGTTTTGGACTGTCTCTTTGCCGAGATAATGATCGATGCGGAAAATTTGGTCCTCTTTGAGTACGGCTTGAATGTCCTGGTTCAGTTTCTTGGCAGATTCAAGATCGGAACCGAAAGGCTTTTCGATAACAACACGTCGCCAGTGATCCTCTGATTCATCGGTAAGTCCTTCTTCGCCTAGCTTATGCACCACCGGCGCGAAGTACTGAGGCGCAGTCGCCAGATAAAAGCAGCAGTTGTGGCCTGCGTTTAGTTCCTGCTCGATCTTCGCGATGCGATTCTTCAGATCCTTGTAGGTTCCGTCGTCGTTAAAGTCTCCCGACAAATAAAAAAGTCTCTGCGCCAGCCAATTCCAGATTTCTGGCTCGACCTTTTCGGTGGCGAACTCGTTCATATCGTCACGCAAACGTCGCCGAAATTCGTCATCATTCATCTCAGCGCGCGCGACGCCGATCACGCCGAAGTCGTCCGGAAGCAGATTGTTCTTTCGCAGATTACAAAGAGCAGGGACTAGTTTTCGTTTTGTTAGGTCGCCGGCCGCGCCAAAGATCACCAGCACGCACGGCGGGCTGATGTGAGACCTGGTTTGCAGCGTGTCGTTCACGATAATTCTTTCTCCCTTCTCCCTTCTTGGGAGAAGGGCGGGGGATGAGGGCCTGTCCCGTTTACCGATCTAATACTCGAGTTGCAATTTCAATCTGACAGGCCTGACGCTTAAGCCCCCACCCATTCCTCTCCCAGAGGGAGAGGGCATCAGGTGTCAAGCTGTCATTGCCACACAGAGAGGGAACATTACTTAGGCTCGACGTGACCGCCGAATTTCTTCCGCATCGCGGAAAGTATTTTCTCGGCGAACGTGTGTTCCTGTCGCGATCGGAATCGCGCATAGAGCGCCGCGCTCAGCACTTCCGCCGGCACCGCTTCTTCGAGCGCGGCCTGAATGGTCCAACGGCCTTCTCCCGAATCCTGGACGAATCCGCTGTACGCGTCGAGATTCGGATCTTCAACCAAAGCCATCGCCGTCAAATCCAAAAGCCACGATGAAACCACACTGCCGCGACGCCAGACTTCGGCGATGTCCGCGATATTCAAGTCGTAACGAATCTCTTCGGGCAGATCTTTCGAGTTCGCGTTGCGAAAGATGTCGAAACCCTCGGCATACGCCTGCATCAAGCCGTACTCGATTCCGTTGTGGACCATCTTCACGAAGTGCCCGGCGCCCGATGGACCACAATAAAGATAACCTTCTTCCGCAGTGCCTTCGATCTTTTCGCGGCCCGGCGTACGCGTGATGTTACCGAGACCGGGGGACAACGTTTTGAATATTGGATCGAGATGAGCCGCCGTTTCTTGCGGTCCGCCGATCATCATGCAGTAGCCGCGTTCGAGTCCCCATACGCCGCCGCTGGTGCCGACGTCCATGTAATTGAGGCCCTTTGGTTTCAGTTCGCGCGCGCGCCGAGCGTCGTCTTTGAAATAGGAGTTGCCGCCGTCGATGATGATGTCGCCCGCTTCCATTTTCGCGGCGAGTTCGCCCACAGTCTTTTCGGTCGCGTCACCAGCGGGCACCATGATCCAAACGGCGCGCGGTTTATTAAGCTTGATGATCAAGTCATCGATCGATGACGCGCCGACCGCGCCTTCGCTGGCGATCGCTTTCACATTATCGGCGCTTAAATCCCAGACGACGCATTCATGGCCGCCGCGCATCAGACGCCGTACCATATTCGCGCCCATGCGGCCCAGACCAATCATTCCCAGTTGCATATTTGCTACCTCGTGTCAGAACCCGGAGCGGCAGCGATGGGATCAAGTGCTGCGTGCACCAAACCTTCGGCGACCCAAAAGTCGATTCGAATGCGAATCACTTGATCCGGTCGCTACCGTTCCCGGTTCTGACCCTCACGGCAACGCTTTCCTGATTCCGTCCTGCAATGTCCGAAGTCCTGCAGCAACATCGCTGCCCAGATGAACTCTTAAAGCTCGCCGTCCACGTTCATTCAGCACCTCAAAGTCTCCGCGGGCTTGCGCCGCCTTCACTACGCCGAAAGTATATTTCTGATCCGGCACGGCTAAGTCGTCTCGATCATCGCAGGTGACTTGCAGAAACACACCTTCATTCGGGCCACCTTTATAAGCTTGTCCGGTCGAATGAAGAAAGCGCGGCCCGAAACCTAAGCACGTGGCGACGCGCTTTCTATCTCTGACGGCAGTGCGCGACTGTTGCAGCAGACGCTCGTGCTCTTCATTCATTTCAAGGTAAGCGAGCAACGCAACGTAATCGTTTGACTGCAGCCGTTGCAGATGCGCCGTCAAATATCCTTGCAAAGATTTTTCCGGCACTGCATTGTTTATTGCCTGCTGGTTCTCAGCATCGGCAAACAGCTTGATTCCTTCGCCCTCGAAAAAAGGCGACTCCGCCGGCAGCGATCCACTTTGTTCGTACTCTGCGGTTAGTTTGCGCGTTGCCACTTTGCTGGCTTCGACGTCCGGCTGATCGAAAGGATTGATGCCGATGATCGATCCTGCGACGGCGGTCGCGATTTCCCAGCGAAAGAATTCCTGGCCCAGATCGTAAACGTCGGCGACAGAAATTATCAGGACCGGATGACCGGCGCTGGTGAGATCTGCGATCGCGGCATCCTGTTCAGGATCAGGATCAGATTCCAAGCGCAGATAAGCGAACACGCGGTCGTTGCCATAAGCGTCCGCGCCCCCGAGCGCTTCACGATCGACCGGGATCAATCCTTTGCCATTCTTTCCGGTCGATTCGGCGAGCAATTGTTCCAGCCATGCGCCGAGGTCGTAAATTTGGCGCGACGCAATGATCGTGATCTTGTCGCGTCCCTGATTGTGAGCGACGCCGAAGATCGCTCCCAGGATGACGCCGGGATTGTTCTTTGCCGCGGCATTGCCGCAGGCGCGCACCATCGGAATCGTGCGATCCAGAAACTGAGTGAGAGCTATTCCCATCGCGGCTGCGGGTGCAAGGCCAAAATCCGACAGCGCTGAGTAGCGGCCGCCGATCGCCGGCACACCGAGAAATATTTTTCGAAACTTCTCGGCCTCGGCTTCTTCGCGCAGCTTCGATCCCGGATCGGTAATCGCGATGAACCGGTTTCCAACTTCAGCGGCGCCGACTACTTCTTTTGCTCGTTCGAAAAAATATTGCTTGAAGATATTCGGCTCAAGCGTTGTGCCTGACTTGCTCGAAACAAAAAATAGGGTATTCGCCAGATCGATTTCGCTTTCTATTCTCTCAATCTGGGCGGGGTCAGTTGAGTCGAGCACATGAAGCCGCGGATACCCGTCGAGTTTTCCAAACGAGTTGGTCAAAACCTCCGGACACAAACTCGAGCCACCCATGCCGAGCAGCAGCACGTCGCTGAATTCAGCATCTTTTACTTCGGCGGCGAAATTTGTAAAGCGCTTGATTGTCTTTCGTTGCTCGTCCGCGATGTGCAACCAACCCAGCCACTTGTCTTCGCCGCTGTCGGTCCACAGCGACGCATCGCGCGCCCACAAGCGCGCGACCTTTCGCCCGTGGTCCCAATCTTCCAGGGTCGCTTCGACGGCGCGCAACAGTTCCGCCGGCAACGAGAGATTCAGTTCGTTGATTGATTGTTGAATAGTCGCCTCCTGTTTAGGGCGCGTGCGCGGAAAGCACGGCTGACAAGGTTCGGAGGCTTTCGGTGTAAGGGGGGCGTGCGACGCCGCGATCGGTGATGATCGCCGCGATCAATTCGTGCGGCGTGACGTCGAAGGCAAAATTGTGAACGTTCACGCCATCGGGGGTCAATTGCTGTTCGCGCACGTGGGTAACTTCCCGTCGGTCGCGTTGCTCGATGGGAATATCGTCGCCGGTGGCGGTCGAAAGATCCACTGTCGATAAAGGCGCTGCTACATAAAATGGAATGTTATGTTGTTTGGCGAGCACCGCAACCATGTAGGTTCCAATCTTGTTGGCGGTGTCACCGTTGGCCGCGATACGATCTGCGCCGACGACCACGCAATCGACTTTGCCCTGCTTCATGACATGGCCGGCCATGTTGTCTGTGATGACCGTGACCGGAATGTTGTCTTTCGCCAATTCCCACGCGGTCAGTCGCGCGCCCTGGAGAAATGGCCTCGTTTCGTCTGCGATCACAGCCACACGCTTGCCGGCGGCAATCGCGCCGCGCACGACGCCGAGCGCCGTCCCGTAATCGCCGGCCGTCGCCAGCGCGCCGGCATTGCAATGCGTGAGAACCGTGGCTCCGTCGGGGATCAATTCGCCGCCGAATAAACCGATCGCGCGATTCGCTTCGATGTCTTCGTTGTAAATCAAAATAGCTTCTTCGACGAGCCGCTTTTTTACCTCTTCGACGTCGCGAGTCTTCTCGGCCTTCGCTTTCGCGATCACCCCGCGCATGCGTTCGATGGCCCAAAACAGATTGACCGCGGTGGGACGGGTCGCGGCCATGACATCGCACATGAAATTGAAATCGTATTCAAGATCGCCGACGGCAGTTCCCACCGATTGGCTGGCGCCCAACGCGAGTCCCATCGCGGCTGACACTCCAATAGCCGGCGCGCCGCGCACGGCCATGTCCTTGATCGCATCGGCGACTTCTTCATACGAACGAAGCATCAAGTACTTTTCTTCGTTCGGCAGCAGCCGCTGGTCCAACATGCGGATCCCTTCGTTGGTCCATTCGACAGTTTTGATCATGATTGAGTATGCGATGTTACTTGAGGAGAGCTTATCAGGCAAAGAGCAGTGAATTAGCCGATAGCTAATCGATGCGTTGATATCGCCGCGGAGCAAGCGGCGAAATGTTCATAGCAAAGACTACTCATCATCTCCTGATCTCCGAAGCGAGCAAAATGGCCTGGCATTTTGCTCGCGGAGGCTAAGACAAATGCCCGGAACTATAAACATTGCATGCCTACGGCATGCCGGTAAAGCTGAAGACACACTGAGAGATACTTGACTCAGATCTTTAGCGCGCTGCACAGGTCTTCATCCAAATTACCGCGGCGGCCTTGGCTAACTTCATATTAGCCGTGGATAATACAACTCAGACCCGAAGCCTATGCTTTTCCCGATTGCCGACGAGAACACAGGGCGCACGATCACTCCGGTAGTGAACTATGTTCTCATCGCGATCAATGTCCTTGTGTTTGTCTTTCTGCAAGGGCTCGGCAATAACGACAAGTTCACCTATGCGTACTCGACAGTGCCCGCCGAGATTTTGACCGGTAAAGACATCGTCACGCACCCAGTGGTGGCCCAGAACTTTACCGGCCAGCGAATTGAAATGCCGGGATTACAGCCGACGCCAATTCCGGTTTATCTCACGCTGATCACCTCGATGTTCATGCACGGCGGTATCGCGCACATCTTCGGCAACATGCTGTTTCTTTTTATCTTCGGCGACAACATCGAAGACCGTCTGGGTCATGCGAGATATTTAATCTACTACCTGGTCTGCGGCGTCATCGCCGGTCTTTCTCAAGTTTTCGCGACCGCGCTAATCGCGACCAACGCTTCAAGTTTACTGGTGCCGAGCCTCGGCGCTTCTGGCGCCATCTCGGGAGTGCTGGGCGGATACATTTTGCTTTTTCCGACAAATCGCGTGACGGTGCTGATCTCGTGGTTTTTTGTGCCGATGCCCGCTTTCATTGCGATCGGACTTTGGTTCGTGTTTCAGTTGATCAGCGGCCTCGGGGTGCTGGGCAGCGGCTCGCAAGCCGGCGGCGTTGCTTACGCCGCGCACATCGGCGGCTTCATCGCCGGTTTGATTTTGATAAAGATATTCGAGATTGGACGGCGGCCGCCGGACAGATATTACGAACGCGAATTTTAAGATGAGCACAGCACTTCAAGCACTGAATCAACAAGGACTCAATATTCAATCAACGCCTCGCGCCGAGATGGATTTGTATCCGCTCGACACTTTCGCTTATGAATTTCCCGGTAAGGAAATCAAAATCAATTTTGAAATTCCGGAGTTCACCTGCATTTGCCCGTTCTCAGACTTTCCTGATTTTGCCACGATTCGTCTCGAATATATTCCCAACGAGCGCTGCATCGAATTGAAAAGTCTCAAGCTCTACATTAATTCGTTTCGCAACGTGAAGGTTTTTCACGAGCACGTCATCAACATCATCCTCGAAGATTTCGTCAGCGCCTGCGATCCGTTGAGCGTCGAGATCGAAGGCGACTTTAACGTGCGCGGCAATATCAAGACGACAATTCGCGCGGGCTATCGAAAAGACAGAGAGCAGAAGTCAGAGATCACAGGCCAGTAAAACCGCTGCGCCGAGCGCACCATGTTTACAGCCATCACTACTATCTTCATTATCCTGGTCGTCTTTGTCGTTGGATTGTTTCTGGCGCGACGACTGCTGCGTCTGGCCCTGAAGCTGGCTTTCGTCGGCGCGATCGTCTTCGCATTATTTGTCGGCGGAGTTTTTGGTTGGTGGCGCGGCTGGTTTAGCACGCGTTCCGCGACGCCGCCACACCAGACGAACCGGTCGACGCCTCCACGACGATAGCTCAAGGCGCCTGCCGAGGCTGATCGTTCTCCCTTCTCCCTGTTGGGAGAAGGGAAAGGGGATGAGGGCCTGTGCGCCTGTCAAAAATCAAATGTTTTGCGAGAAATGAATTCGGATGAATTCATTTCTCGCAATTATCAAAGAGAGATCAGACTCATGCCCCAAGCCCTCACCCATCCCTCCCCCCGGGAGAGGGTGATATGAGCTTGCTTCAGGCCTTCCCCTGCTCCAAACTCGCTTTTTCATGGACACGGCATATCAACTCGTTACAACCGCGGACGAACTGCGCCGCGCCG
>DASQYL010000473.1:0-2947 GCA_035639235.1 Pyrinomonadaceae bacterium
GATGAAAAAGGAGCCGAGGCACTTCATCAACGATCCCGGCTTCGTGACGCCGTCAAGATCAATGAGTTTTATCGGTGGCTGACTGATCGGGGCAGTAGCCCGACCGTTATCCTGCTTCGTTGATTTGTTTGACGGCCCGCGCGCTCGAGTCCAGCGCACCCTGCATCCAGGAAAAAAATGGCGACAGGTGTTCGCCCGCGAAGTGAATCCGTCCTTCGGGCGCGGAAGCCGCGATGAAATCGCGTGGACCGACGAATGCCCACGCGCCACGTGACCATTCATCTTCGATCCAGCACTTCGTCGTGCCGCGTTCAAAGTTTTCTCGCAGCCCGGGAAACCATTGGCCCAGTTGTGCGAGTGTTGAGCTGATGCGCTCGCTCTCTTTCATGGCGGCGATCTTTTCGGCTTGTCCGGGACGGTTGTAAGTCATGAGAATTCCGCGCGGCCCCGGCTGGCTCCACGTAGGTTGCCAGATTTCCACCGCATCGCTGGTAACCGCAAATCCGTTCAACCCTTTTTCTTCCCACGATCTTTTCCTGGCTTGCAGATAGACGCGCGACACGCTGGCGTACTCGAGGCCTTTGATGACCTGAATTTTTCGTTCCGAAAAGCTCGACGGCAACTCGACATTTCGCAAAACTGAAAAAGGCACTGCGCAGAGAATTCGGTCTGCGCTCATGGTTTGCCGCTCGCCTTTTTCAAGGAACGTGACGCGAGCGCTCGTCGCATCCTGCTCGATCTTCATGACCGGCGAACTGTAATGAATCCGGTTTCCCAGACGTTGAGCGAACGCTTTTGGGAGATTGTCATTTCCATCTTTAATTTTGCGATAGCGAGTCGGTCCGCGGAATTCGTCGCCAAAGAATCGTGCGAGTCCGTCGGTAAAACCGTCGATCGAGACTTCGCGTTTTGATTGGCCATCGATGATCAAGGATGAGAGCTTCGACGGATACATCGGCTCGAGCGGCACATCGAACAGCTTCACGTACTTGAGCGTGAGATCGTGATTGTCGGGAATGCGCGCGGCGCCGGCTTCGGCATAAAGTCCATCTGAAAAAGGTTCGCGAATCGTGTGAACACGTCCGCCTACATAACTACGCGCTTCAAGAATCGTGACGTCATGGCCCGCTTGTGCCAGTTCATATCCGGCACTAAGTACGGCCATGCCGGCGCCGATGATGATGATCTTTTTTGGTGCGAGGGATGCGGAGACGAACGGAACGCGCACGAGCGTGGCCCCGATCGCTAACGCGCTTCGCTTGATAAAGGAGCGGCGGTTTATCGACATGTGTTTAAAATGAGCGAATGAGCTGGTAGAGCTTAATGCCGAAACGTCCGCGTCGCATCGAAAGTTTCATTTCATCAACATCACCCGATTGGATCGGCAGCCCATTTTTTGGAGCGCGCCGGTCGTGTCAGAACCCCGGAGCGGTAGCGACGGAATCAAGTGGATCCATCGGCGTCAATTGATCCGGCCGCTACCGCTCCCGGTTCTGACACTGACTGTGTCCTGACGTTGCGCTACAATTTGCGCTTGCAAATTCGACCCACCGATTCGCCTGCCGCATCGCCGTATCGCTGGCGCACGCTCACCTTACTCGCCGTCGCCGAGCTGTTGGGCATGTCTTTGTGGTTCAGCGGCTCCGCTGTCGTTCCCGCGCTCACAAAAGAATGGCACTTGAGCGCCAGCGCCGCCGGGTGGCTGACGCTCTCGGTGCAACTCGGATTTGTAGCGGGCACCTTGCTGAGCGCGCTCTTCAATCTTCCCGACATCACCAGCCCGCGCCACCTGTTTACGCTGACGGCCCTGTGCGGTGCGATCGTGAATGGAATCTTCGGCTGGTTTGCGCACGACGCTACGTTCGCGATCGCTCTGCGATTCTTAACGGGCATGTTTCTCGCTGGTGTTTATCCGCCCGCGATGAAGATTCTGGCGACCTGGTTTCGGCACGGCCGCGGGCTGGCGCTCGGCGTTTTAGTCGGCGCGCTCACTTTGGGCAAGGCGACGCCTTATCTCGTCAACGGGATTGGGAGCGCGAACTGGCGCAACAACATTCTGTTTGTATCGCTGCTGGCAATCGTCGGCGGGCTGATCGTGCTCGTGCTTGTGAGCGATGGTCCGCTCGCGCTCCCGGCCGCCCGATTCGATCTATCTCAAATTGGAAAAGTTTTTCGCAATCGCGGTGTGCTCCTCGCGAACCTCGGCTACTTCGGCCACATGTGGGAGCTCTACGCGATGTGGACCTGGATTCCTTTCATGATCCGCGCCAGCCTGACGATTCGCAAAAGCGATCCGGTGTTTGCCGAAGTTGGATCGTTCGTCGTGATTGGCTGCGGCGCGATAGGTTGCGTGGTCGCCGGTCTGATTGCCGATCGTGTCGGCCGCACGATTGTCACGTCGGCGGCGATGGCGATCAGCGGCAGTTGTTGTTTGATTATCGGATTTCTGTTCGGAGCTAATCCGGTCGCGCTGTTGATCGTCGCCGCGATTTGGGGAGCAAGTGTCGTTGCGGATTCGGCGCAATTCTCCGCTTGCGTTACCGAACTCGGCGATCCGCAATACATCGGCACGGCATTAACGATTCAGACATGCCTTGGATTTTTGTTGACGACGATCTCAATCGAATTAATTCCGCGCGCGGAAAAATTGCTGACTTGGCGATATGCGTTTGCGATTCTCGCGCCCGGCCCGTTGTTCGGTGTGATCTCGATGTTGCGGCTGCGCGAATTGCCTGAAGCAGAAAAGATCGCGCATGGGCACAAGTAGCAGCGCCCTGAGCGATGGGGTCAGTACCATTTGCGTCAGCAAATGGAATCAGGCGGCTCGTTGAGTGCAAAGTTGCGCTTGATCCCATCCGCTCACGCGGATGGTACTGACCTCATTTGCAGTCATCACGACTTGAGCGTTTCATATACGAAAGAATGATCGGCGCGAAGCTTGGGAATT
>DASQYL010000474.1:0-12324 GCA_035639235.1 Pyrinomonadaceae bacterium
TCGTCAATTTGTTCATCTATGACTCCAAAACCTTTGGCCGAAACGCCGGCGGCACAATCGAGTTGTCGAAGACTCCGTACGCCGCGCCCTCAGGGTCAGGCATCGGCGAACTCTCGGCCCAATCAGAATCTTCGTTGATCTCACGCACGACATCTGCGGTGATTTCATCCAGCTTCTCTTTCGTCGCGATGTCTTGATCGAGCAGGAATTTTTCAAAGCGATCGATCGGATCGTTGTGCTGCGCCCACCATTCGATTTCACCTTCCGGCACGTAGCGCTGATCGTCGTGTTCGGCGTGGCCCTTGCGCCGATAAGTCTTCGCTTCGATCAAAACCGCGCCGCGCCCCGAACGCGCATAGTCGATCGCTTGCCGGGTCACTTCGTAGCACGCAATCACGTCGTTGCCGTCGACGATGTAACTGGGAATGCCAAAGCCCGCGGCTTTCTCGGCGAGATGCCGCACCGCAGTTTGCATCGTCGTTGGCGTCGAGTACGCGTACTGGTTGTGCTCAGCGATCACGATCAACGGCAGCCGCTGCACGGCGGCGAAGTTCACGCCTTCAAAAAATGCTCCGGTGCTCGCGCCGCCGTCGCCGATGTAGGCGAGTCCGACAATATCTTTCTTCTGCATGCGAGCGGCCAGCAGAATTCCCGTCATCACCGGAATCATATCGCCGAGATGCGAGATGGGCCCGAGGAAACCTTTGTCGAGTTCGCCAAAATGAACGTTGAGATCTTTCCCGCCGGACGGACCCCACGCTTTGGCCATGTATTGCGCAAAGATTTGGCGCGGGCGAATGCCTTTGACAAAAACCGAACCGAGGTCGCGAATGATCGGCGTGATGAAATCATCCGGCCGCAGCGCGTAAGCCGATCCAATTGCGGTCGCTTCCTGGCCGAGCGATCGAAACACGCCGCCGACAACTTTAGTTTGCCGATAGAGATTGACGATGCGCTCTTCGACCAAACGCGTGAGTTTCAGATAGCGATACAGCTCAAGCATCTGCTCGTGCGTGAGTCTTGTGTTCTTCGTGCAAGACAGCGTCTCGCCGTTCGCAGTTTTGCGCGGCGCATATTTCGTGCTTATCCGCATCTGGAATTGTGAACGACGGCGGAGAGTGCGTTTACGATCGTTCTTTGATCTGGTTTGCGTCGGATTCTCCACAATAGACTCATGTAAGGACGCGCAGCTTCCGCGATACTTCGTCAACTACCAACGCGGGCAGTTGCGCGATGAGCGTTGCGTTCCGAACTCTCCAATCAAAATTTCTAACTTGATCCGCGAGCACCACACCTGTTATGGACAGGCCTGCCGGAATTGACACCTCGAAGGGATAACCTTTCATTCGCGTGGTCACCGGACAAAAAATGGCCAGCCCAACTTTGCGATTGTACTCGGCTGGTGAGAGCACGACGGCGGGCCGCCGGCCTGCCTGTTCGTGACCGGCTTGGGGATCAAAGTCCAGCCAAACGACATCACCGCGACGGGGGATGTACGCCATCACCACACCTCTTTGCCTAGCGGGCCGGCTGAGAATATCTCCTCGTGAATATTTTTCTTCGTGATCTTTGCCAATAATTCTCGCAAGTCATATTCCTCGGAGATTGGCTCGACTACGATGCGGCCGTCGTCTAAAGAAACCTCCACCGTAGACCCTTCGGAGATCTTCGATTCGTGCGCAAAGGACTTCGGGATGCGAACAGCCAAACTGTTACCCCATTTTTGCACCTGTGTCTTCATAACTTTTTGTATCTACAAAAACGATACAATGTCCCGTTGGCCGAAATCAAATATGAATCGTCTTGTCGTGCACGCCTTCCGCGGCTTCCATCACAGCTTCCGAAACTGTCGGATGCGCGTGCATCGTGTTGCCTAATTCTTCGGCCGTAGTTTCAAGTTGCATCGCCACGCACGCCTCAGCAATCAACTCTGTCGCGTGTGGGCCGATGATGTGAACGCCCAACACCTCGTCGTATTTCTTTTCGGCGACGATCTTCACGAAGCCTTCTTCTTCTCCGATGATGCGCGCCTTGCCGGAAGCGCTGAATGGGAACTTGCCGACCTTCACGTCATAGCCGGCTTCCTTGGCTTTAGCTTCAGTCAAGCCAACCGATCCGATTTCAGGATCGCAGTAGGTGCAATTCGGAACTAACCGAAGATTGATCGGCCGAGGATTCTTGCCCGCGAGATGCTCGACGGCGACGATGCCTTCCTTCGACGCGAGGTGCGCGAGCAAAGGCGTCGGGACCACGTCGCCGATTGCGTACACGCCTTTCTCTGCCGTCTGTTGGAATTCATCGACTTTGATAAATCCTTTTTCGATCTTGATCTTCGTCTTCTCAAGCCCCAGCCCTTCGGTGAACGGCATGCGCCCCACCGCCACCAGCAACATCTCCGCTTCGAGCCGCACGTCTTCGCCTTTCGATGTTTTGCCGGTGACGGCCACGCCTGTGTCGGACTTTTCGAGTTTGTTGAGTTTGGTATCGACTTGCGATTTGATGCCGCGCTTGCGGAATGACTTCGCGAGTTCGGCTGACACTTCTTCGTCTTCGAGCGGAACGAGCCGCGGCAGCAATTCAACGATGGTCGTATCCGCGCCGAAACGCGAATAGACGGAAGCGAACTCGACGCCGACCGCGCCCGCGCCCATTACGATCAGAGACTTTGGAATGTCGGTCAGTTCGAGAATGTGATCGCTGTTGACGACTTGCTTGCCGTCGGTCTCGAATCCGGGAATTGGCCGCACGACTGAGCCGGTCGCGATGATAATGTTCTTCGTATTGACCGTCTGTTTCGATCCGTCGTCCGCCGTGACTTCAACTTTGCCCGGCAATACAAGTTTGCCGGCTCCTTTGAACACCGTGCACTTATTCTTCTTCATCAAGTACTCGATGCCCTTCGAGTTCTTCATCACGACCTTGTCTTTGCGCTTTTGCACGTCGGCAAACGCGAGCTGAATGTCCGAAGCCTTGACGCCGAAATCAGCGGCGTGCTGCATCTGTTCATAAATGTGGGCTGACATCAGCAGTTGTTTCGTGGGAATGCAGCCGCGCAAGGTGCACGTCCCGCCGAGCCGCTTGTCTTTTTCGACAATTGCGACTTTCAAACCCAATTGCCCGGCGCGAATCGCGGCCACATAACCGCCCGGCCCGCTGCCGATTACCGTTACATCGAATTGTTCGTTAGCCAATTTGGAAGAGTCCTCTCTCAGCAGCGCAACTTGTTAAGTTGCGTAAACGATTCGCAAGTTAACAACTTGCGCTACTCTCTGTGCGTGCATTTGAAAGTTGTCATTATAAACATTGCGGGTTGAATGAGCCAATTTGCTGTCGGAATCCCGATGAATCGGGATAGCGACCGGATCAAAATGGGTTTAAGAAAGCCGAGCGTCCCGGTGAATCAAACGACTTCAGCTCATCCCTTCGCTATCGCCCCGGGTTCTGACGCGAAACCGTTCAGTGTTAGATTATTTAAACTAATCTGGAGCTAAATGAATGATACACACAGAAGGCTTTCTCAAGCTCGTTAACGACGCCAAGAGTCGGATTAAAGAAGTGACGGTTAGCGGGACGCGCGATCGCATGAAAGAAAATCCGAACGCCAAGCTCATCGACGTGCGCGAGGACAACGAATGGGACGCGGCTCACGCTTCCGGCGCAATTCACCTCGGCAAAGGGATCATCGAACGCGACATCGAAACCACCGTGCCCGATAAATCGACTGAGCTGATCTTGTATTGCGGCGGCGGATATCGATCGGCTCTGGCCGCCGACGTGCTGCAACAGATGGGCTACACGAACGTTTTCTCGATGGCGGGCGGCTGGAAGGCCTGGAAAGATTCGGGCGCGCCGATTGAAAATGCTTGACCTATCATGAAACGAGAGAGTTATTTCACGTCGGAGTTTTTCACATTCTTCCGCGAACTCAGCAAGCACAACAACCGCGAATGGTTTCAGGAGCACAAGTGGCGCTACGAACAGTTCGTGCGAGATCCGTTTCTGAAATTCATCGAGGACTTTCGGCCGCAACTCAATTCAATGAGCCCGCACTTCATTGCCGATCCGAAGCCTTCCGGCGGATCGCTCTTGCGCATCTATCGCGACATGCGCTTTCGAAAGGGGCAGGCGCCTTATCAGACGATGGCGGCGGCGCGATTCCCTCATCGCGCCTGGAAAGAAAGAACCGCGCCGGGTTTTTATCTTCATCTCGATTCGGTGCACTGCTTTTTTGCGTGTGGGCTCTGGCATCCGGACGGCGACACGCGCGCGCTGGTGCGTGAATCGATTATGCGCGAGCCGGCGAAATGGAAACGCGCGTCGAAAGGGAAGCCTTTCAACTCAGTTTGGGAATTGTCAGGAGAATCTTTGAAGCGCATGCCGCCTGGTTGCGATCCCAAACATCCATTCGCGACTGACCTGATGCGCAAAGACTTCACCGCGGGCGCGTACTTTAAAGAAGCAGAAGTTTGCAGCGCAGATTTTCTAAATCGCGTGACCAAAGCCACACGCGCCGCCGCTCCGTTTATGGAATTTCTGACGCGCGCTCTGGCTCTGCCTTGGAGTCCCGAGGATCGACCCGCCGTGCGTGAGGTGTTACGCGTGGAATGACCGCATGAGTCATTCGATTGCAACAATGACGCGGCTTTGCCGCTCCCCAGTGCGGAAAGGCTCTGCCGTTCCGTCGGCTCGTCAATATCTTTCGGGGCTACGCCTCGAGACCGCAGAGGCATAGCCTCCGGAATATTTAGGGCACGATCCGGTAAGGCAAGCCTTACTGCTTTGTGGAGGCGGCAAGCCGCTAAGACGGGGAGTCGGAGAGCTTTTTCCGGACACGAAGCCAAAAATCAGCCGCGCTGGTGGAAACTTAATTCTTCAACACGAAGTTCGGCGGCACAAATTCAAGGGCGCTCACTTCACCGTCTAATTTGGTGCCAGCCTTTGGCGGGGCGTAAGTCAGGACGATCGGATTCTCAGGCTTGCGCGCGCCGCAGGTGATATCGCCGCCGACTTCATTGGTGAATGCGGTTATTGCCATGCGTTCAAAGTTGTCGCTGTGAAATTTCAATAAGCGATCACCCACGCGGACCTCGAAAGTAATTCCCTTCGCGTTGCAATCGATCGCGGTCAGGATCCCCTGAACGCGTTGCTCGCCTGCTTGCGGTTTGCGCAACACTCTCGCCAACGCGCTATTCATATCGTCAGGCGTCGGCTCTGAAGTCCGCGTCATGAGAGGACCACCATCGTTTAACTCTGCGGCCCTTTCCCTTTTCATTTCCTCAATCTGCGTAGCTTGCCGCTCAGCGTGCTTAGTCGCTTCTGTGAGCGCTTCGGCCTGCCTGCGCAATTCCGGATCGGGACTGTTCTCGACAATCGGGGCAACCAATTGCCGCGCTTCGGCGAATTTCTCCTTTCGCATATACAACTGGGCCAGCATGAACAGCACGCGATGATTACCCTGCGAAATATTCAGCGCCTGCTTGAGCAAGTCGATCGTTTCATCAACCTGTTCGTTGCGGACGAGATTCACAAACCCGAGCAACGAATAGCTCTCGACAAAATCCGGCTTCAAGGCGATGGCTTTCTTCAATTCGCTGCGCATCGTTGCTGCAACATCCTCGGGATAACCCGACACCATTCGATACTCGTTCATGCTGAGGTTGCTCAGAGCGAACGCATAGTAGTAATGCGTCAGATAATTCTGCGAGTTCGACGCGACGGCTTTTTCGAGATGCGGCCGCGCGTCGTCCATGCGGCCTTGCCGCACGCGCAACATGCCGTAGGAAGTTTGCGCCATCGATGAATTTGCATCGAGCGCCAGCGCTTGTTGCAGTTGGCTCTCCGCGTCTGGCAAACGATCCGTGTGCAGCAACAGATCGCCGAGATATGCGTGCGCCTCACTCTCGGCTAAGGGCGCGGCTTGCATCTCGGCATCGAAATCCAAACTGTGCTCGAAAGTAATTCCCGTCGCCATGTACTTCGCGGCTTGAATATAATTCTTGAAATCTTTCTCGAGGCTATCGATGCTGCTCTGAAACGCTTGCTGAAATGCATCTTCGATCTTCGTGCCCGCGCGCAGCAGATCGACAAACCTGGCGAGTTGTGGCCGGTGCTTTTGCCCGTCGCCTTGCAGCAGGTAATGCATGAGCATCCACGACTCGGCGTAGAAGATGTTCATCTTGTTGCCTTCGTTGTAGTACGGCGATTTGTAATCGACCGCGAACAACGTGCGCAGCGGCAGGAACTTGTTTTCGCGCAAATACAGAACGTGATTGGCGATCAGATCGCCGAGAATGACGCGGCGATTATTCTCTTTGATATCAAAGGTGCTGTAGTACTCGGCCAATCCCTCGTTGAACCACAACGGCACTCCCGCGCCCATCGCGTTATTCACCATAAGGTGGACGTATTCGTGGAAGATTACGCGGTAGGGTTGATCGTCACCCGACTTGTCGCTGGCCAACGCAATGTAGTTGACGTCCTCGCCCGGCTGAAAATAGCCCGCGTCGTTGAGGTTGGGCTTGAAGGGTTTGAATGCGCCGTCACTCTTGAAAACGATCACAGTGGTCGGCACTGCGGTCCGCAAAGGAATCGTCGGAAACAACAAAGCAAACACGGCGCGAAACTGCTCGAGCCGGTTCGCGACATTGCGAATGTCTTTCTCACTCGCATTGCCGACGAGGGTGAAGTTTTTGGAATGGACGGTGGTCCAGCTGTCCTTCGCCTGAACGGCGTGATGATCGAAGCCAATTATGAAGAGCGCGAGTGCGAGACCCGCGATTAAAGACAGGGGCTGACGCTTCATTGCGAGACTCTCCTAAAAAACTGAGTACTGCGGCGTAATTCCCGCTCGGGAGGAAATAAAACGCGGCTGGCTAAAGTGAATATAAGGACGCGGGCGCGCGGCTGTCAATCCCAGCTAACAATGATGCGCCGTCAGTGATAGAATCGCGCGCCGCGGCGCCTAATTGGGCGTAACCGCTTTAGAATCCTGGGCGTCATAACGATCTTATCAGTTCGTATTCATTCAAAATCCCGAAGTAACTGCGCATCGCGCCGTTCATCACCCGCGGCGGGCAGTAGCCCGCCTCTAAACGAAATTGAATTACAGGAGAAAGTCATGAAGAAACTCTACCTGCTGGTCACAGCTCTCATCGTATTTACGTTCACATCGATCGCGTTTGCGCGTGAAGCGAGGCTGGTGCGTTATCCCAGCTATTCGAACGGCCGCATCGCTTTCACTTACCTCGGCGACATCTGGGTCGCTGACGAGAATGGGCAGAACATTCAACGGCTGACGGTGAACAAAGCGCGCGATGCTTATCCGCGATTTTCGCCGGATGGAAAATGGATTGCCTTCTCGAGCGATCGGAACGGCAATCTTGATGTCTACATCATGCCGTCGACCGGCGGCATGGCGAAACAGTTGACGCATCATTCCGCGGACGACGTTGTGCTCGGCTGGACGCCGGATGGCTCAGGCGTGCTGTTCAGCAGTCAGCGCGGCGAAGATTTCATGCCATTGCTTTATGTCGTGAGCACGGGCGGCGGCATGCCGTGGCGGGCGGGCCCGGACATGGGCAACGCGGCAAGTTTTTCACCCGACGGCAAGCGCATCGCTTACAACCCGAAAGGTCAGGTTTACTGGCGCAAGTATTATCGCGGCGCTTACGCGAGCGACGTTTGGATCGAAGACATCGCGGCGAAGAAGTTCACGCAGTTGACTGACTTCGACGGCCTCGATTCATGGCCGATGTGGGGCAAAGACGGGATCTATTTCGTCAGCGATCGCGACGGGGGCGGTCTCACCAACATCTGGCGCGAATCAGAGAGCGGCGGCAAAGCCGAGAAGATTACCGCATTCAAGACCGGCGACGTGCGCTTTCCGTCAATCAGCGCCGACGGTAAGACGATCGTCTTCGAACATGACTTCGGGATTTGGAAATTAGACACGGCGACGAAGAAGGCCACGCCGATTGAACTCGACATCGAAGCCGAGGGCGAAGAGAACGACAACGAAGTGCTTTCGTTCGCATCGGTGGCCGACGATTACGACCTCGCGCCGAATGCGCGACGCATCGTTATCTCGACGCATGGCGAACTCTTCACCGTGCCGGTCGAAGAAGGCGACGTCAAACAACTCACCGACAGTCCAGCGCGCGATGTGAATGTCGCGTATTCGCCGGACGGCAAGTGGGTCGCGTTCGTTTCTGATAAGAGTGGCCGCGAGGAACTTTACGTCACGGCGTCCGACGGATCGGGCGAGGCGCAAAAGCTTACCGACATCGACGCGCTGAAGAACGGCTATCGCTGGTCACCTGATTCGAAAGAAATCGCTTTTGTGGCTTCTGACGACAAGCTGCGCAAAGTAAACGTCGGCAACAAACAGATCACGGAGCTTGATGCTTCGCATTACGGCAACATCTCGGTGCCCGAGTGGTCGCCGGACGGCAAATGGTTGGCTTATTCGAAAGCTGACGAGAGCCGCACGACGGATATTTACGTGCTCGCTTCGTCGGGCCAGGACAAGACGGCGCACAAAGTCACGTTTGATTCGTACGACGAACGCGCGCCGCGCTTCTCGCCAGATGGCCGCAAACTTTTCTTTGTGCGGAATGATTCCGTTGGCGGCGGAGGTGGAGGCGGCGGTTTCGCTAACGGGTCTGTGCAGCTTTATTCCGTTGGTCTCGAAAAGTTGGATCACGATCCTGACGACGCTGAGGATCGCGCTGAGGCCGACAACGCGCAGCCTGGCCCAGGCGCAGATAATCCTGATGCGGGCCCGGCGCGTCGTCCCGCAGGACCTCGACCCCCGCACGAAACGAAAATGGACTGGGCGGGCATGAAACATCGCACGCGCCAAATCACGCGCATGCCCTTCGCGGTTGGCAACTACGTCATCGCGCCTGACAGCCGCACGATCGTCTTTGTTAGTTCTGAACCGAACAACACCGGGGCGACACCCGTTATCTATTCAATTCAAGATGATGGTCGCCGCTTGACGCGCATTGCGTCCGGCGCGCCGCCGCAAGGTGAAGGCGAAGGTGGCCCAGGCGGCGGTGGTGGCTTCGGCGGCGGCCTCGGCGATCTCAATATCTCGCGCGATGGCCGCACGCTTTTCTTCCGCGAACGCGAGGGGATTTACTCCGTCGCTTTGCCGGCGAGTGCCGCTGCGGGCGCCGCCGCAGGCGGTCGTCCAACCGGCGGCGCAGGTGGCGCTGAAGCCGCGCGACGCCGAATCAACTTCAACGTGCGCGTGAAAGTCAATCGTCCGGCAGAATGGGCCGAGATGTTTGGCGATGCCTGGCGCACGATGAAATATCGCTTCTACGATCCGAAAATGCACGGCATGGATTGGGACGCGGCCAAAGCGAAGTATGAGCCGCTGGTCAAGGACGTCGGCGATCGTCAAGAATTGCTGAATATCATCAATGAAATGATTGGCGAGTTGAATGCTTCGCACACGGGCGCAGCGCCGCCGCCGGGTGGACGCGCCGCGGGTGGAGTTTCGACGGGTAACCTCGGTATCGAACTCGAACCGGACAAAGCCGCGGGCCGTTACAAGGTCACTTATGTTTACGAAGGTGGACCAGCCGACAAAGATTGGGTCAAGGTCAACGTCGGCGATTATCTGATTGCCATCGGCGGCAAAGAAGTCAAAGCCGGCGACGAGTATTGGGAACTGCTGAACGATCGGCTCAATCGCAAAGTCGAAGTCACCTTCAACAACAAGCCAAGCACGGACGGCGCCTGGAAGACCCGCATCGAAACCGTCAACGGTCAGGCTTACTCAACGCTGCGTTATGCGCGTTGGGTAAAAGAGAATCGTAAGAAGGTCGATGAACTCTCGAACGGACGTGTCGGCTACATTCACATTCGCGCGATGGACCAGCCGTCTCTGCGTAAATTCGAAAAGGAGATTCGCGAATTTCGCAACAAGGAAGCTTTGATTATCGATCAGCGTTGGAATGGCGGCGGCAACATCGAGCAGGAGTTGCTCGCGATTCTCGTCCAACGCAATTACCAGGTGTGGCAGCCGCGCGGCGTCGAAGCCTCGGGTCGTCCCTTCGCTGGATATTTCGGACCGAAGGTCGTGCTGCAAAACTGGCGCTCGGCTTCGAATGCGGAGATGTTTCCGGCCGGCTTCAAGGCTCTCGGCTTAGGAAAAGTAATCGGCACGCCGACGATGGGCGCCGTGATCGGCACCGGCAGTTACTCTTTGATCGACGCATCGACGGTGCGCACGCCGGGCGTCGGCGTGTATCTCGCGGATGCCAAGCGCACGAACATGGAAAACTATGGCGTGCAGCCCGACATCCGCGTGGATAATTCGCCGGAAGACAATCTCGCCGGCCGCGACCGGCAGTTGGAAGCGGCGGTCGATGAACTGCTGAAACAGATCGGCGGACCGAAGCGCAATATCGCAAGCAAGGAAAACCAGTAGCGCAAATTGTTAATTTGCGTTTCTAACCAAACCTAATCGCAAGATAGCATCTTGCGCTACTCAAGAGGCGGGGCATGGTGCCCGCCTCCTTTTTTTTCGGGGAAGCGTGTGTTCACTTCAACAAACTCATTCGCAATTGTAAACGGTGGCGGCGGCGTTTGGGCTTAGCTTGTGGTCCGGTCAGTGAATGCCATCGACGGTTCGCAAAAACTTCCATATAGCCGCCGGTCGCGAGCTCGAATGGCGCGTCGAGTGTTTTCATGAAATTCATTTTCATCGCACCGGGTTGGTGATCTGCCTCGAACCATTCCGGCCGCACAAAGTCCTGAACCCTGACACCGTGGATATGGTAGTAGTTCTCCTGCACCGGATCGCAAACTTCAAAAGCATAAAAGCCGACGTGGAGTTTTCCTTTCAACCGAAACTTGCCGGCGCCGTAAAGGTTCACGTTTGGATCGGCAATCATTTCCAGTAACTCGTGTGAAAGCGTCGACGTGTATTCCCCTTCGGCGTCTTTCGCGTCCTTTGCGTAAACATAGGCCACCGGTTTGCCGCCTTCGATGTGATAACCGAGATCGCCGCCGCGCGCGTGATCGCGGATTACCAATTTCATATCGAACTTTTTCGCGTTGAGTTTCAGGTTAGCGCCCCAACCCCAGGCCCTTTCAAAGTCGCGCGTGATCTGTTTCTGTAACGCAGGCAGAAAGCGCTTTAACTCAGCGGTCTTGGCGGTTTTAGATCTATTCACGATTGAGATAGTGGGATTCATGGTTTTGGTTTCTCCTTTTTTGCAAGAACCGGCACTTGAATCAGTCGCCGGGTTTGCTGGTTCCGTTTGATGATTCGTTTCTCTAGCCCAGGCGTTTAGGCCTGGGACAGGAGGAGCCTGTTGGCGTTGAGCCTCGTTTACGAGGCTTGCTTGAAAGCCTCTTCAAAGAGGCTAACAACCACCTGCCCGAATTCCGCCCCAGGCGTAAACGCCTGGGCTAGAGAAAACCGTGCGATGATATGCGCGTTTCTAAGCGCTCGATCTTTCTTCGTCGGCGGTTTGGACCAGGATAGCGCCGTCCGCGCGACTTCTTTTTGTGATCAACTTTCTCGCTTCGCGCTGCAGAATCGGCAGCGAGAATCCAAACGCCATCGCCGCCATGACGCAGGCCATGCCGCCGGTCGCGAAGGTGCGGCGCGCGGTGAAGTGCTGCGCCACGAAACCGACGACGAGCGAGCCAAACGGCGCGAGCCCACTCAACATCATGGTCCAAATTGCCATGATCCGGCCGCGCAATTCGTCAGGCACAATGCGCTGCACCAGCGTGTTCGAGGCATCGAGCAGCGTCACCATCGTGAAGCCAATTAACAACATGATCAGCAGCGCCACCGCAAACGAATGCGAAATGGAGAGCAGAACTAAACTGAAACCAAACCCGGCCGCGGCAAATCCGATCCAATCTCCGAGCGTGCGGACGTTCGCGAATGACGCGAGCACAATCGATCCGAATATTGCGCCGACTCCCGACGCCGCCATCAGCAGACCGAACTGGGTGGGCCCACCGTGCAACATCTCTCGCACGTAGACCGGCATCAGAATTTCATATCGCAGACCCATAAAGCTGATGAGGCCCAACAGCACAAGCAGCGCGCCAACTGGTCCCGTGTGCCGCGCGAAATTGAAAGCTTCGAGGATGCCGGCGCGGATGTGACGCGCGGGACGCTTCGGCGACGTGGCGGATTTGATCATCAACAGACTCACGACCACCGCCGCAAAGCTGATCGTATTACCGAGGAAGCACCAGCCTTCGCCGACGCTCGCGACCAACAATCCACCGATGCCTGGGCCAATCGTGCGCGCACTATTGATCATCGACGAATTCAAAGTGACCGCG
>DASQYL010000475.1:0-3664 GCA_035639235.1 Pyrinomonadaceae bacterium
ATCATCGACGAATCCCTTGATTTCCAGATTGAGGTCGCCGCGTCCAGCGATTTCATTTGCAGCCAGCACTCCTGCCTGACCCGCACCTATGAGAAGCACCGGTCGCCGCGCAACCGCCACGGGGCCCTGCATTTTCACCTGAGCGCGCCTCTTATAATGCTCGTAAGCCGTTCGGCGTAACACGCGCAAAGCGAACGCTCCACCGAAGGCCAGGATTCCGTCGAAAAGATTAATCGACAACGGCACCCGCCAGACTTGATGCGAGCCAACCAACAGCAGACGCATCGAGGCAACCAAAGCCATTGACGAAAGAGCCGCATAAATGAACGCCTTCACGTGCGCCAGGCCCGTGTAGCGCCAGATGAAATCTCGACCACCAGTCAATGTCAGCGCGACAAACTGCAGTAACACGATGAAAGGTGCTTGCACGATGAGGTTGTGCGAGTGATTACTAGGTATTTGAAAGTCAAATCTAAGCAAATAAGAAAAGATGAATGCCAACAGAAACACTAGCAAGTCAAAAACAACCAGCGTGGGCTTCAGCAGTCGGTAACGCCCGAGAGCATCTACGAGGTTCTCATGTTGGCGGGGAATGGACGGCATAATCGTCGCTGCAGATTGTAAACCGGCTTCTAAGAAGTCACGCGCGAATCACGCGCAGATCAAGGACTTGAGCCTTTCTTGTTCCCTGGTTAATGGAGCGGCGAATGCTTCTTACCATTCAAATGCCGGAATCGCTTCTCACGGAAATCCCAAGTAAGAGTAGCATCGAATGCGCATTCAGGCTGCATTTTTTGACAGTCCCCCACGGCGAGATATTCAGGACGTTGCAGTCAACTTGCTGCCGGATGCCTCTTACAGCGCAGCTAGATCCCGAGACCCAGAGTATTGGAGATTGTCGCGGTAATGCCCGCCGCGTCCAACCCATGTTGACCGCGCAAGTAGTCCTGCGTGCCCACCTTCGATGAGAAGATGCTTTTCAAACCGATTCGCTTGAATTTGATCGGCTGTTGGTTATCCTCCATCAAGATTTCGGCAACTGCCCCACCCAGGCCGCCGACAACGCTATGTTCTTCGATGGTAAAAAGCGCGTTCGTTTCTCTGGCAGCGTCAAGGACAGCCGCACTGTCCAGCGGACGAATTGTGGGAACGCTCAAAACGCGAACGTCAATTCCATTTGCGTGCAAATTCTCTGCGGCGATCAGTGCATTGCCAAGCAGCCCTCCCGTCACCAACATCGTTAAGTCACTGCCATTTCTGATCTTGATCGCTTTACCAAGTTGAAAGTCGGGTTCGCTGTGATGAATAACGGGTTCCCCGGCGCGGCCCAAACGTAGGTAGCAGGGACCATTGTGTGCCGCTATAGCACGAGTCGCCAACCTGGATTCAACCGGATCGTTCGGAGCGACGACCACCATATTCGGCAGCGCGCGCATAATGGCGATATCCTCGGTGGCGTGATGAGTCATCCCCAGCGAGCCATACGCCATGCCGCCACCAACGGCCACGATTTTAACGTTGGCGTTGTGGTAACAGACATCGTTTCTGATCTGTTCCAAACAGCGAATGACCGGAAAATTTGCGATCGAATAAGTGAAGACGATTTTGCCGCTCAACGCCATCCCCGCAGCTAACCCAGTCATGTTCTGTTCAGCAACACCGGCATTGACAAACTGCTTCGGCAACTCCTCCATGAAACGCGTTACGACCCCAAACCCCAGATCGCCAACGACCAAATTAATTCGCTCGTCAGATCGCGCCAGGTCGAACAGAGTTTCTATGAAAGCCGACCTCAACCCTGCGCCTCCAACTCGGCGAGCGCCGCAGCAAACTCTTCACCCTGCGGTGAACGATAGTGCCAAAGAAGCTTGTTCTCCATGAAACTAACGCCCTTACCTTTGATCGTGTGCGCGATTACGCACGAAGGCCGATCCGGCTCAAATGGCAAGCTACTCAGCGTGCTATTGATCTCGTCGAGATTGTGGCCGTCGATTTCACGAACGGCCCAACCGAAGGCTCGCCACTTATCGGCGAACGGCTCCAACTCCATCACGTCGGAAACGCTCCCCAGACTTTGGATCTTATTAAAATCGACAATGGCTACGAGATTGTCCAACTGGTGTTGTGGCGCGAACAGGATTGGTTCCCAGGTAGAGCCTTCATCACATTCGCCGTCGCTCAGCATAACAAAAACCCGGTAACTTTCTTGATCACGCTTGCCTACCAGCGCCATCCCGGCAGCGATTGACAACCCATGTCCCAACGAACCTGTTGATACTTCGACACCAGGCACATCCACGTGCGTGATGTGACCGGCGAGGCGGGAACCGTCCAGATAAAAAGTCTCCAACCATTCAACCGGGAAGAAACCTGATTCCGCCAAGACCGCATAGAGACTGGCGCAACCGTGACCCTTGCTCAGAACAAATCGATCTCGTTCAGACCAGGTTGGCCGGCTCGGATCGAGACGCAGAATATTTCCATACAACGCTGCTAGTAACTCGCACATTGAATAGTTCGTCCCGATGTGTGAACTACCCGCTCGTTGCGTCATTCGCAACACGTGGAGCCGAATTTTATGGGCCAGTGCGAGGCAATTCTGCATAGTCAATTCCGTGGACACGAACTCAAGCTCCTGTCAGGTAACTAATCTGCTCGCTTGTCAGATGCCAATCCATTGCGCCCAGGTTTTCATCGAGCTGCTTTGTACTCTTGAGGCCAACTATTGCCGACGAGATTGATGGATTGTCCAGGATCCAACGAATGGCGACCTGACCCGGTGTTTTCCCGGATTGGCTGCCAACATTGCGAAGCTTCTTGACGACCTCCAGATTATTCGACAATGCATCTTTACTGAAGTGAGGCAACCGGCTACGACGGTCGTCACTGTTGAACTTCGCATCCGCCCCGTACTTTCCAGTAAGTAATCCTTGCGCCAAAGGGCCATACGCAATCAGCGCGATATTCAATTCCCGGCAACAAGGAAGCAAAGTAGTTTCTGCCTCACGCCGCAGCAGATTGAAATGCGCCTGAACGCATGTCAAAGGTTGAATCAGACAAGCTTGACGAATTTCGTCCGGCGAAAAATTGGAAACGCCAATATGGAGAATCTTCCCGGCTGCCTGGCATCTCATCAACGTTTCCATGGTGCTGTCGATCGAGGTGTTTGGATCCGGCCAGTGAATGTAATAAAGGGGAATACAGTCCAGTTTTAATCTACGAAGGCTTGCGTCCAACGCTCTCAACACATGAGCTGGGCTGCTGTCGAAGAAGGTCTTAGCGCGTCCACCCGGAACCTCCTGCCAATTGACTCCAAATTTAGTCGCGATTACTACATCTCGCCGCTGCGGGCCTAAGGCCTCGGCCAAGATTCGCTCAGATCGGCCCAATCCGTAAACGTCTGCGGTATCGAAAAAATTAACGCCCAGATCTACGGCTCTGCGGATCGCTGCAACTGATTCCCGGTCGTCAACCTTGCCCCAATCCATGCCTCCGGCTGGTTCGCATCCAACGCCAATCCGCGAGATAGTGAGATCCGTATTTTTTAGGTTTACATACTCCAAGGCCGTCGTCTTATCACGGCGAGCACGGTTAGGAAAATTATTTTTAAATCGCCGCCGAAACTGCGCTCTCTGACATATCGCACCCTTAATTGATTCTTAAT
>DASQYL010000476.1:0-18054 GCA_035639235.1 Pyrinomonadaceae bacterium
GCGCGGCTGGGCGACGAACATGCGGCCGGAATTCGCGCGTCTGATCGCGCTACAGGATCCGCATCCGCTGAATAAGTTCCGAGTCAACGGACCGCTGTCAAACCTGCCCCAGTTCGCGGCCGCGTTTCAGTGCAAAGAAGGCGACCCCATGGTGCGGCCGGAAAAGGATCGCTGCGCGATCTGGTAGCGTGTCAGAAGCCCGACCGTGAGGTAGGGCAAACTAATCATGAACGTTGACACGATTCAAAGAGGCGTCGGGACACTCCTTTCGCTTCTTTGCATTTCGTTTTTTGCGGGTTCGTGCAACCGCAGACCGCCTAAGTCTCACATCGACGAAGCCGCGTACGCCAAAGAAATCGAACAATGGCATCTAGAGCGTTGGAAAGAACTCAACGGTGAGAGTGGATGGCTGACGCTGGTGGGATTGTACTGGCTGAAAGAAGGGAGGAACATGGTCGGCAGCGATCCAACGATGGATGTGATTTTATCCACTGACGAGTTACCGCCCGAACTCGGCAACTTTATCGTCATAAAAGGCGATGTTGGCTTCGTTCCGCTCAGCGAAGGATTTACTGTCGAAGGGAAACCGCTGGCTTCGATCCTACCGACTTCCGAGTCGATGCTGCCTCTTAAGTCGGACGCTGACGACAGACCTACTATCCTCGCACACGGTTCGCTTACATTTCAGATCATCAAGCGCGGCGACAAATTAGGTTTGCGTGTGAAAGATTCACAAAACCCCGATCGCTTAAACTTCAAAGGCACCGAGTTCTATCCAACGAATTCAAAGTGGCGCATCGATGCGCAATTCGAACCTTACAATCCACCGAAGCCGATGCCGATTACGAACGTGCTGGGCATGGAGAACGCTGAGAGTTCACCCGGCGCCGTAAAGTTCGAAGTGGACGGCAAGGAATACCGTCTCGACGCGATCAGCGAGAAGAACGAGCCGCGGCTCTTCATGATCATCGCCGATAAAACCAGCGGCAAAGAGACTTACCCTGCGGGACGATATCTCTATGTTGACCCACCCGATGCTTCAGGTCATACGATCATTGACTTCAACAAAGCCTACAGCCCGCCATGCGCGTTTACGAAATATGCAACTTGCCCGCTGCCGCCACGTCAGAATCGTCTGCCGATTGCGATTGAAGCAGGCGAAAAGTATAAGCCCCACTCGATAAACCCACACGCCGCGTCAAATTGAGCGGATAGTTCAAAAAATTCTTTCCGTTTAGAGGCGGGCGACTGCTCGCCAATTCTCGTCTACGGCACGCGTCCTCTCAACGATCATGCTATGAGATCGAATGACTTGTAAAAAGTTGTAAATTCGCTTGTTCGGCAGAACTTCTTACTCTCACGTCACGTTATAATCCGCGCTCCCGATTTCTGACAGTAAGGAGTCCAAAATGAAATCTACTCGCGTTTCTCTCTTTGCATTATCTTTTCTAATCACGTTAACCACCGCGTCTTTGGCATTCGCGCAACAACCGCCGAAGGTGCGCTTGCCGCAGGCGAGTCCATCGGCAACGGTGTCGCAAACCATCGGCGTCACCGATATCTCGATTACCTATCACCGGCCGGCGGTGAAAGGTCGCACGCTTTGGGGCGACATTGCGTCTGACAAAGTCGCCGCATTGATTAAAGCGAACTCGGTTGGGCCGGCCGCCGAAGGCGAAGGCACGGTCGACGGCGCGCCCGGATCGGGCAAAGACTTTCCGCTGGCGCCCAACGGTCACGTGTGGCGCGCGGGCGCCAACGAGGCGACGAAGTTCACCGTGTCCGACGACGTGCTGATCGACGGACAGAAACTTGCCGCCGGCGCTTACAGCCTGCACATGATTCCGGCGAAGGATGAGTTCACGATCATTTTCAATAAGACTGCCGACCAGTGGGGCAGCTTTGGCTATGACGCCAAGCAGGATGCGCTGCGCGTGAAGGCTAAGCCGATCTGGACGAACGATTCGATGGAGCAACTTACCTACGAGATTCCGGCGATGACAGCGAACTCCGCGAAAGTAATCCTGCGTTGGGACAAGGTCGCCATCCCTTTCACGGTCGAAGTGCCGAACCAGGACGCGCTGGTGCGTGCAAAAATCGATGCGCAAATCGCCGCGAATCCCACCGACTGGCAAATACCTTTGGCGGTCGCCAGAGCTTATGCGAACGACGATAAGTTCGAAGATGCGATCGGCTGGGTCGACAAATCAATCAAGGTCAAGGAGACATTCGTGAACCTGCGATTGAAAGCGAATCTCCTTTTGGCGATGGGCAAGAAGCAAGAGGCAATCGCGGTGGCCGAGCAGGCCGTTGCGCGAGGAAAAGCTGAAGGCGCGGACACTGCGCGGTTCGAGAAAGTGTTAGCCGATCTCAAAGCCGGAAAGATGTAGTGTCAGCGCGGCCTCAGGGTCAGTACCATCCGCGTCAGCGGATGGGTTAACGTGCTGGTTTGAGCAACGCAGTCTTCTTTATCCCATTCGCTTACGCGAATGGTACTGACTCATCGCCTGTCCAGCGCAATGACTCGCGCGGGAGGCTTGCCGCCTAATACCATGCCGTTACATAATGCGCCCGAAATTTCGCAACCAAGGAGTGCCACCATGATTTCTTTCAAACGATTTTCATTTTTCCATCTCGTGATTCTGTTGGCGGTCGGCTGTTGGGGTCATGCGTTTGCGCAAACGCCGCCGCTCGCAATTAAACCGCTGCGTCCCAGCCAAAAAGCGAGTGTGATGCAGACTGTCGGCGTCACCGACATTACGATCACTTACAGCCGCCCGCCGGTGAAGGGCCGGACGATCTTTGCCGACGCGCCGCCTGACATGGAAAAGCGTCATCCGGGCGAAGAGACGCTGGACAATCAGAACGAGCGCAAGCCAGGCGAACCGATCGTTCCCTACAATCACGTGTGGCGCGCCGGAGCTAACGAGGCCACGTTGTTTCAAATCACTGATGACGTCCTGATTAACGGACAACCTTTAAAGGCCGGCACGTACAGCCTGGAATTGAAACCTGGAAAGGACGAATGGACGGTCATCTTCAACAACGACCCCGGTCAGTGGGGCGCGTTCACCTATGACAAGAACAAGGACGCGTTGCGCGTTCAAGCGAAGCCGCAAGCAGTCAGCGACAATCAGGAATGGCTCCAGTACACTTTCGATTCGGTGACCGATAATTCGGCGACGGTTAATTTCCGTTGGGAGAAAGTGCGCGTGCCGTTCACCGTCGAGGTCAAGGACGTGAAGGCTGCCTGGCGCAAACATGCGGACGAGATGATCGCGGCGAATCCGAACGCCGAGCAGCTTCCTTTGCAGGTCGCCGCGGCTTATACGCGTGACAAGAATTACGACGAAGCGATGAAATTCATCGATCAGTCGATTAAGGTCAAAGAGACTTTCGCAAATCTATCGGCCAAAGCGAATGTTCTCTGGGCCATGGGCAAGAAGGACGACGCTCTCAAAATGGCCGACGCGGCGATCGCCAAAGGCAAAGCTGACAAAGTGAATACTACGCAATTTGAGAAGCGGGTCGCCGACATGAAGGCCGGCAAGCTCCAATAACGTTTCGACCTCTGGGGTCGTCATGACAATTCAATGGCCCAATCCCAGGCTGAGACTCTTCATTCTGAGTCTCAGCCTGTTTTGTTTTGGTATCACGGCCGCGCAATCGACAGCTCGCGGTCAAACCGCCACGACTGTTAATCCCGACCCAATTTTGTTTCCTCCCGGCCACATACCGCCCGTCAAACCGCCGCGCGTCACCATCACTAACGTTAGGTTTGAGACGGTCTCCAAGAGCAGTTCAACTACTTCTGTAGCGGCTGCGCCCGACCGCAAGCCAAATCGTTCACCGCTACCGACGAATGGTTCATCAGTCAGGATTGAACCGACGGGGCTGTATGTCTATTCGATGGACGTGACCAATAACGGAACCAGAGCGATCAAAGCGATCGCATGGGATTATCGATTCACCGAGCCTAGCTTTCCATTGATAATCCATTACTCATTCGCAAATTTACAAAAGATCGATCCCGGCCAGAAAGTGACGGTGCGATTCACCACGCGCTCGGGACCGCCGAAGCCATTTAGCGAGCTTGCCGAAAAGGCAGGCATTCCGTTCGAGCAAGACGTACTTTTCCAATGCATCATATATGCCGACGGCTTGACCTGGCAGCAACTAACCGTAACCGACACAAACCCATGTGAACGGCTGAAGCGCTGGATTAAACAGCGCAGGAAAACTGAGCCGGGGCTTGAAGATTTGCCCTTCAATCCATAGTCTTACAACCCTGCGCTCGTCCGAGCATGATTAATTCGTCGAAGCAAAATGAAAATTAAGAAACTGATCCCCTTGACCGCCGCGCTGTGCGCGATCTCGATCTTTCTGCCGCTGGTTGTGCCGGCCCAGCAACCGGCAACCAATGCAAAACCATTCGAACTGACAGTCGACACCATCATGCGCGGGCCGCGCCTTGTCGGTTATCCGCCGACCGGAGTTTATTGGTCGCAGGACAGCCAGCATGTTTACTTCCGCTGGAAGCAAGCCGACGAGCCCCGTTTGAAAGAGATGAGTCTTTACGTCGTCAATCGCGACGGCTCGGGCTTGCGACGTTTGACCGATGATGAAGCGAAGCAAGCGCCCCCGGCGAACGGCGAGTTGTCGAAAGATAAATCGATGACCGTGTTTGCCGAAGAGGGCGATGTTTTTATTTACGATCATGCGAAGCAGGCGCGGCGACAAATTACGAAGACTGTTGACGCCGAAACGAATCCGCGCTTCACTTTCGATCAGAAACATATTTACTTCACGCGGCTCAATAATCTTTACGTGATGTCACTCGACGGCGGGTCGCTCGAACAATTGACCGACATCCGCGCCGGTGGCGGGCCGGGCGCAACTGCGGCCGCAAGTGCGTCGCCGCAAAAAGGAACCGACAGCCAGGAGTACCTGAAGAAAGAGGAGCGTGGATTGCTCGAGGCGGTTCGCGAGAAAGCCGAACAACGCGAAGAACAAGAGAAGAAACGCAAGGAGCGCGAACAGCGAAAGCCGTTCAACGTTCCGGCGGGTCAGGGCATCGCCAATCTGAACCTCTCGCCCGATGGAAAATTTGTAATCGCGACCGTCAGCGAACCCGGCGCTGGATCGAAGAACACGATCGTGCCGAATTTTGTGACTGAGTCCGGTTATACGGAAGACATTCCCGGCCGCACGAAAGTCGGCGACACGCAAAACCGCACGCGGCTGGTCGTCATCAACGTCGAAACCGGCGAAACCATGAATGTCGATCATGGTCAGCGCTTACCGGCTGCTCCTCCGCTGCAGCGAACTGAGATGAACGCGACTGAGCAGGCTCAGCGCGAGCGAGGTGCCATCACCTACAACGTTCACGGTGTCGATCTTGGAGCACAGCAACCCACTCCAAAAGATCGCGACGTCCAGTTATCACAACTCCAATGGTCAGACGACGGCGAGCACGCCGTGCTCATGGGCCGCGCTGCCGACAACAAAGATCGCTGGGTGCTGCTGCTCGATCCAACAACCGGCAAAACGAAGGTGCTAGCTGGCGTCCACGACGATGACTGGGTGGATGGTCCGGGAGCTTTCACGCTTGGCTGGTTGCCGGACAACCGGCACGTCTATTTTGAATCCGAGCGCGATGGTTGGGCGCATCTCTATTCCGTTTCGATCGACGGCGGCGAACCGAAGCAATTGACTTCGGGACAATTCGAGGTTTCAGATGTGCGGCTGGCGAAAGATAAGACGAAGTTCTATTTCAGTTCGAGTGAAGGCAGTTTCTTCGAGCGGCATCTTTATTCGATGTCGATCGATGGGGGAACGCGCACGCGCATCACCGCGCTCACCGGCAATAATCAGGTCGACATTTCACCGGATGAGACGATGCTCGCCGACGTTAGGTCTTACAGCAACCAGCCGCCTGAATTATATCTATTTGAAAACAAGCAAATGGATGTAAAGACCGCGGCTTCATTACGATCTGTCACCACCTCGCCCATTGCTGAATTCCTCACTTACAACTGGATCGATCCGCCGATCGCCAGCTTCAAAGCGCGCGACGGCGCGACGGTTTACGGCCGCATTTACACGCCGGCAAATTGGAAGCCGGGTGGCGCGGCGGTCATGTTTGTGCACGGCGCCGGATATTTGCAGAACGTGCATCGCTGGTGGAGCCAGTACTTTCGCGAATACATGTTTCATCATTTGCTGATGGAGCGCGGCTTTATCGTCTTTGACATCGATTATCGTGGCAGCGCCGGCTATGGCCGCGACTGGCGCACCGGAATTTATCGGCACATGGGCGGCAAAGATTTAACCGATCAAGTCGACGCGGTGAACTATCTGGTCAAGGAGCACGGCGTCGATCCGAAACGCATCGGAATTTATGGCGGCAGCTACGGTGGCTTCATCACTCTGATGGCGATGTTCACCGAGTCCGACGTGTTCGCGGCGGGCGCGGCGTTGCGGCCGGTCACCGATTGGGCGCATTACAACAATCCGTACACCGCGAACATTCTGAATCTGCCGCAGAACGATACGGAAGCGTACAAGCAGTCGTCGCCGATTTATTTCGCCAACGGATTGAAGGGCGCGCTGTTAATTTGCCATGGCATGGTTGATACGAACGTCAATTTCCAGGACACGGTGCGGCTGGTCGAGAAATTGATCGAGCTGCGCAAGACCAATTGGGAAGTTGCCCCTTATCCGGTCGAAGACCACGGGTTCGAGCGCGAAGAAAGTTGGGCCGACGAATACAAACGCATTCTGAAACTGTTCACAGATAATCTGCACCCGGAGCTGCGCACCGGCAATGCGCGCCGGCGAACCAAATGAATTGATCGAAGATTCTAAGAATCATGTCTCGTCGATTGCTCCCGCTCTGTTTTTTCCTGATCCCGACGATTTTTTTGATCGCGGCGGTGAACGCAATCGGCCAGGCGAGGTGTTTGACCGCGGATGAAGTCAAGAAGTTCACCGATCAAATAAATGCGAACGCGCAGCGGCCATTCGACAAAAAACTCAGCGACCAACTCAACAGGCTTGCGGCCAAACAACAGCAACGCATCGAGGACAATGTCGCCGAGAACAAAAGCGACGAAACGATTCTGAAGACGCTGCGCACGGCGCGCGCGCAGACCTCAAACGAGCTTTGCTCGATGGTCAAACAGTACGGTTGGCCCACGCGCGATCTGGTGGGCGAAGAGGCTGAGCACTCCGCCTTCTTTCTGCTGCGCAACGACGCGACCCCCGACCTCCAGCGCGACCTGCTGCCCATCATAATTGCTGCGGTAAAGATGGGCGAGATCAGCAAATCTTCGTTTGCGACTTACATCGACCGGCTACGTATCAATGCCGGCCTGAAGCAACTGTTCGGCACGCAAGCGACGATTAAGAATGGTTTTTTGGTGATGTATCCGATCACCGACGAAGCTCACGTCGATGCGCGCCGCAAGCAATATGAATTGGCGCCATTGAAAGAGTACCAGCGCAACTTGCAACAGCTCTTTCGCTTGCCTCTGATTAAGGCGACGGGCGAATTGACGAATCTTTTTTCCGATAACTCACAGGCCTCGATTGCCCGCGCGACCGAAAAAGATTTGGTGACCACATCATCCGACGACGTGGACATCGTGCGAGTCGACACGAATCTCGTCAGCCTCAACGTAAGTGTCTATGCGACTAAGCTGCGCACGGAAGTCGCCAAGCTCGATCAGAAAGATTTTATCGTCACTGAAGACGGCAAGCCGCAGGAGGTGACTTTTTTCGCGACGACGGACGTTCCTTTCGATCTCGTATTGTTGCTGGATTTGTCGGGATCGACTTCGGACAAGCGTGACTTGATTCGCAAATCAACCAGGAGGTTTATCGAGGCAACGCGCCCGACTGACCGCGTAGCTATCGTCACCTTTGCCGACGATTTTTGGATTGACTCGCCGCTGACAGTCGATCGGGAAAGACTTCTGGCCGCGGCCGCGAAGATCGACGGCACTGGCGGCTCGCGCGTGTGGGACGCGCTTCAATTCACGCTCGATCATGTTTTTGGCACCGCCACTTCGCCGCGCCGGCGCGCGGTTGTCTTTATGACCGACGGAGCAGACAACGCGCTGGAAGGGGGCACGGCAGGATCGAAGATCAGCTTCTCAGATTTATTGGAATCGGTGCGCCAGCATGACGCTTTGATCGTGCCAATTTATCTCGATACTGAAAGCCGCGAAGACTTTCAAGGTGACTTCGGCCGCCGCATCTATCAAAATGCGCGCAACACGTTGGGCGTGTTGGCGTTCGAGAGTGGCGGGCTTTACTATGGCGCGCGCAAAGTCGAAGACTTGAATGGCGTTTACCAGCAGGTGATCGACGACTTGAGCAAGGTCTACAGCATCGGCTACCGTTCGACAAATGAAAAACGCGACGGCTCGTGGCGCAAAGTAGAAATAACGATTCCCGATCATCCCGAATTGAAGACGCGCGCGCGGCCCGGGTATTACGCAAAATGACCGGTGATGATTAATAAATTTACTTTCGTGTCGCGACCAACTGAAAAATTTCTTCTGTTTAGACGGCGGACTTGTCCGCCGCGCAGCAAAGTTCGCTGCACAAGTGCGGCTGCTAAACCATCCACACTCCTAATAGGTTTCCTCATCATTATCTTTGCTTGGCTAATTTCGAATACAACCATCGCCCAAGAAATCAACCGTGATCCGCGTTATCCGGCTCATTGGTGGACGCCCATCGTCGATCCGAAAAAACCTGATTGGGAAATCATGCCGCAGGAAGCGGGCCCGGGCGAAGTGATTCTTTCGAAGCGTCACGAACTCGGCCTGCTTTCTAACTTTGCGCCGACGCCGTTTGTGTTTCACGGCAAACGCTACGCGAGTCTCGAAGGCTTCTGGCAAATGATGAAATATCCCGAAGGCCCGAACGATCCGCGCGCGAAATTTCCCGGCCTCGAATGGAAGTACACGCGTGACCAGGTTGCGCAGATGGTCAGCTTCGAAGCTAACGCCGCGGGTGCCCTCGCGAGCAAAAACATGGAACTCATGCACATCAACTGGGTGAGCTTCGAAGGAAAGCATTTCGAATACAAACCGGCGGTTCCGAGCGAGCATTACAAACTGATCGTCGAAGCGACTTGGGAAAAAGTGAAACAGAATCCTGAAGTGAAGAAAGTGCTGCTGTCGACCGGCGATCTAATCCTCAAACCCGATCATCATCAGGAACCCAACGCACCGGCCGCGTGGAAGTATTACGAAATTCTGATGCAGATTCGCATTGAGCTGCAGAAATCAGAACCGAATCAGTCTTCAGAACTGCCTTTACTAACATTCGCCGATCTCAAAGCCGGCAAGCGCGTCGACGGACCATTTCGAATCGAGGCTTACGTGCTGGACATCTACAAATGCCCGCCGTGTCCGCCGCCAAATCAATGCAAGCCGTGCATCCCCGAAAACATCGTAGTGACGGACGACCTCGACGCGAAAGATTTGTCGAAGATCAATCGGCTGCGAATCTATACAGACAAGCCCGAATCGTTCGAAGCGAAAAAGAAATACGTCTTCACGGCAAAAATCAAAGGCACTCAAGTCGAAGGACGCGCGATTGATTCAGTTGAGTTGATTAGCTTTCAACCCGTGAAGCTTTGACATCTTATTCGTTCAGCGAAAGAGCACGGAACAAACGCTTCCGTGCTCTCCGCTGACACCGTCCGTTTTTCTCACTCACAGACGAAACACCACTACTTCGCTGTTCTCGCCATTGCTAATCGCGAATGCTCCCGCATCGGGCCCGGTTGTGATCGCCGTGACTGCGGTGGGATTCAGCACGCGCAGCGTGTCGCGAATGCTGAAAGGCCCATTGAGCTTGGCTCCATTGAAGTCCGTGACGACGAACATGTCCTGCGTATTGTCGAATACCAGGAATTGACCAGCGCCCGTCGATGTCGGCTTAAAGAAGGTCACAGCGCTGATCTTCTGAATATCTGCAAGGCCAAAGTCTATCGAAGCGCCGGTGTCTGTGCCGTCACGCTGCAAGCGCCGCAGTTTGCTCGGCGGATGCGTCTTATCGTCCTTGCGAAAAACCACGCCGAACTCGCGCGTCTCGGGCAGGTAAGTCAGAATCACCGGAGCGGTTTTGTTCACATTGCCCGTGGGAATGACGCCCGCCGATTGTCCCTGCTCGTTGAAAAGCAAAATGCCCGCCGGCACGTTGTCTTTGGCATTGTTGGCATGTCCGACGGCAATGAGCTGCTCGTCAGGCAGGTATGTCACCTTGCGCGCGAATAGATCGGTGCCGATGGCCAGACGGAATGAATCGAGCGGAGTCGCTAGCCGCGCCACGAAGCGAGCGTCCGGCCTGAGGCGATCGAGTCCGAAGATCAGAAACTCATTGGTGGTTGAATCCCACGCCAATCCGTTCGGGAGTGAAAGCCCCAGGCCAATGCGATAGTCCACAACTTGCGGCACGCCGATTGGATTGAATACCTCCAACAGCCCGGCGAATCCATTCGCCGCGGCAATTTCATTGGGAGCGACGGAAACGATTCCTTCAAGGCCAATAAATCCCGTTTGCCTCGCCGTCGCGGTAAATTGCCCGACCTGCGTACCCGCGAAATCGAGCTCATGAATCACGTTGTCGTCGTCCGAACTCACGAGAAAAGTTTCGCGCAGGTTGGGCGGAAAATTGAAGCTGACGCCGGTCAGGAATAGCTGCGCCACGTCCGGCTCTGGGACGATCTCTTTGAGGACGTGGCCCTCCAGATCGATTATCTCCAAGCGCGATTGGCCACCGGACGGAGAATTGCTGTCGTTAAAGATGGCAATCATCGCCAAGGCATCGCCGAACCTTGGAATGGCTGCGGACATAGATCCCAAGCCTTCGACAAAATCCGGCGCTTGCCGAAATTGAACGTCGATGCTGCCGCGCGCCATTCCGCGCTCATCGGTAAAGAAAAGCTTGTTCGTCTGCGCGTCGTCGTTGAAGACAAACATCTTTCGCGACGCGACGTAGGTGATGCCCCTGGGCGCCGCTTTGATCGGCAATCCCAGCACGTCGAACAGCCGGGTTGCCGGCCTGCCGATTGGTCCGAGCGCCGGCTGAGCGCCGGCGGCCTGACCGCCGCCAGGCAGCGGCGCCGGCAACGGCGGTAATTTGATCGGCGGCTCAAGTGGCGGAGTCGTTTGGATGCTGAGTACGTCATAGCCGTCGATGACGGCAACCGGGCCGCCCCGAGGGATCAATGACGAAAAGGAAGTGATGTCCTCGGTATTGTTACCGAGTCGGTTTCTTCTAATGATTTGCATTTCAAAAATCTCCTTTGTGGCAGTCTAGACCGGAGACAATAGGCCGGAGTCGCGCCAAATGTCCTCAACCGAAAATCAAAAACTTCTCAAACGATCTAAATTTTGGGCGATGAGAAATTGAGATCGGAAGCGATGGGTCGCACGGATGGGTCCCCAACTAGACTTGGAGCGCGCCGTCAGCATCACGACGAGCCGAGCCGCGAAATGCCGACATGAGTTATCACGACCCGAGCCGCAGAGCGGCGGCAGAGTTTAGCCCCGGGCGTAAGCCCGGGGATACAGCACGAAATAGATGCGAGAGCCCGCGAAGCGGGCGACAGAAGTTTCTCGCAAGGTCTGCCGCCCGCGCCGCGGGCTCAATGATCATTTGGGGTTCGCGATCCACGGGCTCACGCCCGTGGCTATTAATCTATCGCCCGCTACGCAGGCTGGTTGCGTCTTTCAGTTCCGTCAGGCGCTTCTTAATTTCATCGAGCGGCACAGAGGAACTTGGATCGGCGTGATGTTCCGCCAGCCGCTCGTCAACCAATGCCTCATCAGCCGCGGACAATGGCGGGTCATCCAATTCCAAGGCACGGCGAATCAGAATTTGACGCTCTTCAACGCTAAGACGTGAAAGCTCGGCGATGATGTCATTGAAAGTCACGGAAAAAGATTATCTGCGCAACGCGAGCCTTTCAAATTGAAGTGGAAGCCATTATGAGGAACGCAGCGTCAACTGATCTTCGGAATTCATGTTAAGTACGCGGATTGTTGTTCTACCGATTGGCGTGCTGCTAACCAGATAGATTCCGTGCCACGAGAAATGATCGTCCCAAGAGTGCTGCCTCGGATGAAACAATTCCGTCACATCCGCCGTTTGCGGATCGATTCCGGTCAGGTTCGGACCTTTATGTAAATTACAATCGATGCAAGCCAGCGCGAGGTTGTCTAAGTCGTCACTTCCACCGTGACTCTTTGGGATGATGTGTTCAATGTGAAGTACAGCGAGTGGCGAATCGTTCTGATGAAGGTGGCAATACTCACAGGCATTGCCGGCGCGTTCGCGTACCCGAGCTTTGGTACTCGGTAACATTCTTCAGGATGTCTTGCGCCTGTTATCGCCGGTTTTAGGAGGACGAGGGGCAACTTTTTCGGCGCCGTAGGAATTCACCCGCTTGGAGAGAGTCTTTCGATGAATGCCAAGAGCCTTCGCAACTACTGACATCCTTCTCTTATGACGGGTCACTGCCTTTTGAATGTAGAGCTTCTCAAATTCTTCCAGGGCTTCATCGAGCAGAATGTGGCCATCAAGCATGTCTTCGATTATTGCTTCCATACGAGGCCTCACTGAGGAGGAGATTCCGGTTTGAGGAGGATGTACTGATCTAGGATCACGACGGGCTCGTGCAGGGCTGACCTGCGTTGACGGCGACTTAATCATCGCCCGCGCCTGCCGCTGAAGAATCGCGATGAAAGCGTTGGCCCGCGCATAGCCTAGATATTCCTCGCGTTCGGCATCGCTTAACTCGCCTTCCGTGGATTTGCACGCGAGTTCTTCAATTCGAGCCTGAAGCTCAGGGTCGGCGCGAAACTCGGCAACCTCTTTCGCTTTTTCTGGCAGCGCAAGTTTCATTACGGGCCGCACGCCGCGATCAAAAGCAGAGATTTCAGAGGTGGGTTGCATTGATTGAAATTATCATGGCGAGACACCGTTCGCAACGGTCATCAAATGGCCGAAAGTCCCCCACGACGTTGTACTACCCAACGAGCCGTGGAGCGGCGGCAGAGTTTAGGCCTGGACTAATCCTTCCGATAAACCACGCCATTCTTCATCACAAACAAAACTCTTTCCATCGCGTGAATATCTTTCAAAGGATCGCCTGAGACGGCGACGACGTCGGCCCACTTGCCGGGAGTCAACGATCCCAGGTTCTTGTCCCAGCCGAGCAGCCTCGCGCCGTTCAAGGTGCCGGCCTGGATTGATTGCATGTTGGTCATGCCGCCCCAATCGACCATCAGAAAGAATTCGCGCGCGTTCGTGCCGTGCGGGATGACGCCGGCGTCGGTGCCGAGGGCGATTTGAAGCTTGTGTGCGACGGCGAGTTTGATCGAGCGGCGGATCGAATCCGCCGCGGCCAGAGCTTTCTCTGCGCGCAGCCCTTTCAGGACGCCAGTCTTCGCGGCGCGTTCGACGGTCTCAGCGGCCAGGAGTGTCGGCACGAGAAAGGTTCCCCGTTCGGCCATCATCCTCGCGCCTTCTTCGTCGAGAAAAGATCCATGTTCGATCGAGGTGACGCCGGCGCGCACAGCGAGCTTGATGCCTTCGGTGCCGTGCGCGTGCGCGGCGACTTTGCGATCGAGTTTCTTCGCTTCATCGACGAGTGCTTTCAATTCTTCGAAGCTGTATTGCGTTGCGCCGACGGCGTCGCCTTCGGAAAGCACGCCGCCGGTAGCGCAGGTTTTAATCACGTCCGCGCCATACTTGATCTGCAGACGCACGGCTTTGCGAATCTCTTCCGGCCCGTCAGCGACACCATTCAAAGGATCCTGTTGCGCGACGCCCGGACGAAATCCATTTTCATCGCAGTGGCCGCCGGTGATGCCGATCGCGTGTCCCGCGGATTCCATGCGCGGCCCGATGATCCATCCTTCATTGATCGCTTTGCGCAAAGCCATGTCGTCGAAATTTCCGGCCGCGCCAACGTTGCGCACGCTGGTGAAACCGGCCAGCAAAGTATCGCGCGCGTGCAGCACCCCGAGGATCGCGCCGAACGATTCGTAGTCTCTGACGGGTGCGTTGTCGCCTTCAGGATCGCCGAGCACGCGGCCAATCAAATGCGTGTGCGCGTCGATGAAGCCCGGCAGCAACGTCACGTCGCCGAGATCGATAATCTTCGCAGCGGGTGGAATCGAGACGTTGTTCGCCGTGCCAACGGCGGTGATCTTGTTATCGGTAACGATGATGACCGCGTTTGCGATCGGCGCCGCGCCAGTGCCGTCGATCAGCCGCGCGGCCTTCAGCACGACGACGCCCTTCCCTTCCGACAGTTGTGAGCGAATGCCGGTGGGCGCGGGCGTTTGGGCTGCAAGCGCAATGACAAAGAGAGCTAAGGCTAAGGCGGTGGCCGCGATCTTGCGAAAAGTGTTCATTGGGTCTCCTCGGATTGATTGGCCGCAGACTGACAGTTTGCGTTATCGAGCGCGCGCATTCTATTTGAGATTGGTTGTATTCGCTACTATTGCCGATGCGGACCGGAAGGAGTATCTTTCAAGCCAACCCAGACACCGCGTTTCACAAGATGTTCGGTAAGCTCTCCAAATCTCAGCTTCGTCTTTTCTTCTTCATTTCACTAGCGCTGTTCTGCGTGTTTGCCTTCCTTTCGGAAGCGCGCGCGCAGGTTGACGATCAGGATAAAGCCGAGCAGGCAGCAGCCAAACAGAAGGAGTTAGAGAAGAACAGTCTCAAGCTTTTGGATGAAGTGATCGTGAGCGCCTCGAGCCTTAAATTGTCGGAGAACCGTTCTTACGTCTTGACAGCCGCCGCCGATCTGCTTTGGCCACACGACGAGAAGCGTGCGCGTAGTCTGTTTTGGCAGGCACTCGGCGCACTCAATCTGCCTCCGTACGTGGAAAATAATTCGCCGGCGCCAAGGAACCAGAACGACGCCGCCAAGCCTGCGCGGGTACCGACTAAAGAACAACAGGAAGAGTTGAGTAAGTATTACGCGCGGATAAACGCGCGGGACGATTTCCTGCGCAAGGTCGCGCAGCACGATGCGCAACTGGCCCTCGACATGTTGCGCTCGACGCGACAAGGCCTGCCGCCGAACATGCCGGGCGCTTCGCGATTCGATCAAGAAGCGGCTTTGGAACAGGAGTTTACTTTCCAGGCCGCAGCGAGCGATCCGAAGCGCGCGTTACAGATCGCGCATGAAAGTCTCGCGAAGGGCGTGAGTTATCAAGTTCTAAATTTATTGAGAGAAGTAAATCAGAAGGACCAGGACGCCGGAACCCAACTGGCGGGCGACATCATCGAAAAACTGAAGACGGAAAATCTCAACGCCACGAACAGTTTCGCGGCTTTCATGGTCGAGAGTCTCCTGCGGTCCAGCAGCGAAAGCGGAGCGGTACTCGTCGCCACTCACGACACGGAAAATCCCTCGATCACACGACTGAAATTAGCCGATCAACAAAGGCAAGACCTCGTGTTTCTGCTGACGGACGCGGCGCTCAGCGCGACGAGCAGTGCAAACGTTCTAAGAATTGTTCAATGGATGATGCCTGAGATTCAGCAGTACGCGCCAGATCGAATTGCCCGGTTAAAGGCTCGCACGGCCGAATACAATCAGACGTTACCGCCGCAACAACGCTTCGACAACTTCAATGGCAAGTTTGATAATGCCACGACCGAAGAGATGATCCATGCGGCGAAGAATGTGCCAGACGATCAGCGCGGCGCGCTCTTTTATCTGGCATCGTCCAAAGCGATCGAGCGCGGAGAAACGGAAAAATTTCGTGAATTGATTGGCAGCGAAATCGACGACGAGAGCGCGCGCAAGGCTGCGCTTGATGCGCTCGATATGCAACAGATCGACTACGACCTTGCCCAGGGTAAGACGGACGATCTGCAGAAACTGTTGCCGCTCATTCGCGTGAAGGAACAGCGAGCGATCGCGATGGCCCAACTTGCGTTGTTGCTGGAGAAGAAAGACCAACATGAGGAAGCCGTGAAGCTGCTCGATCAGGCGCGCGATTTAGTGAAAGTGAATTTGACCGACAATGCTCAATCGAATGCATTGCTGGCTGTGATGTACGCTTGCGCGCAGGTTGATCCGCCGAAAGCGTTCGCGATGATCGAACCCATAATCGATCGCACGAACGATGAACTCGCCAAACTCTTGTTACTGGACAAAATTGTGAAATCCGGCGCGACCAAAAACGGCGAGCTAATTCTCAACCAGCAGCAATTCCCGCTCGATTCCAGGATGATGCAATATTCAGCGGGCGTCGTGGCTCTCGGCAAGGCCGACTTCGAACGCACGAAATCGCTGGTAGATCGATTTCAGCGGAATGAATTGAAGGTGGCGGGGAAATTAATGCTGGCGAAGGCGCTATTAAGAGACGCTGAATCAGGTGCAAAATAAATCAAAGGGAAGACGAACCGCTACCACTTAATCGATCCTTCCTTCGAAGTATCAATCTGCGCCAGCTCTTCGTTCGAGCCATAGAAGAAGCCCTTCATGTTGTCCATCAAAAATCCTTGCGCGTCGGGACTGCTCAAATCCAAACCGTAATGATTGATGATGCGCGTCTGCGTCTGCAGCCATTCGGCCCAACACGGCTGGCAAACTTCAGCGCCGATCTTCTGGCCCAGTTCAGTAGGTAACGGAGCATAGCCGAGAGGTGCGCGCTTCTGCCCGCAACGGGCACATTTAGTTTCGTCTGACATGGAATCGATTTCTCCTGCATGAGGATTATAGCGAAGTAAGCAGTGAGCAGTAAGCGGTAAGCAGTTTTCTTGCGGCTCACTGCGCACAGCTAACTGCTTACTGCTCTGATCGCCGCAATAGTGTCGTCATCTTTTGGACGAAACAATCCGAGTGGCCGCACGTCTCGATAAGTGATCAAGCCATCGCGATTGATCACAAAAACTGAGCGCGCAACTTTGCCGGGAATCAGTGATTGCGCGCCGTAAATATCGGCAACTTTGCGATCGGTATCGGCGAGCAGACGCAGCGGCAGGTTGTGATGCTCGGCAAAACTTTTGTGGGATTGAACGGAGTTCGTCGAGATGCCGACGACCTCGGCGCCCGTCGCACTGTAGTCTTCCCAACGATCGCGTACCGAACACATCTGGCGCGTGCAGATGGGGGTCTCGTCGCCGGGATAGAAAAGCAGCACGACAACCTTGCCGCGATGATCCGACAGCCGCCAAGTCGCGCCGTCGCCGTCGCGCAACGTAAAGTCAGGTGCGAGAGTTCCTTCCTGGGGATGCGAAGTCGTCGCCAAGGTTATTTAACCAGTGCGGCGAGACTCGCGGCGGTAACTTGTGTGCGAATCTCGAGTTCCGTTCCGCGCGGTGTGACTTTCAGATTGTTCAGAGCGCTTTCGGCCAGACTCTTGCGCGGCTCGGTCATGCGCGCGATAAAAATGCCGCCGAGTTGTCGCAGGCCTTCGACAGTATCGCCGAGATTTTTCGCCGCATCAATCGAATCAGTGCGGGCGACTATAGTCATGGCGACATTGCCTTGTGTCGAGTCGAGCGAAGCGTAGGCTTGTTTGATCGCGCCGACGTCTTTTGACAGCGTGTCGTTGCCGAGGTCAAGCTTGGCCAGCAACTCGCGCGTCAAGTTCGCGCCAAAACCCATGACCGCGTTTGGATCTTTGGTTGCCAACGCGATCAAATCTGCGGGCGCGCGTCCGGCCCTGACGGCGTCGATTGCCGCGCGCACATTCGCGGGTTCGCCGAGCGCGATCGTATTTTGATCGAGGATGCAAACGGCCAATTCGTTTACCCGCAGGCCCCACAGCCCGAGCAATTTCAGATCATCGTTGACCTTTATTATCGTCATGGTCGCGCCATGATATTTTTCATCGCGCGCATTTCCGCCGGCGACTGAATGCGTCGAAGCCGCGACTCCGCGGGCGTCGAAGCTGCCGTGCGCGATTGCCACCGTTTCGAGTTTTGTGGCGTTGGCACTCGGGTACGAATAGCGCACTCCGATCGCCACGCGATCGACGGAATGCAGATCGATGCCCG
>DASQYL010000477.1:0-11060 GCA_035639235.1 Pyrinomonadaceae bacterium
TTTTGCCCAAGTCGAAGCAGACGAGTTGGTCGTCACTGCGAACCAGCGTTTTCCGATCTTCTTTCCCGAGAAGCGTCCCTTCTTTCTGGAGGGCACGGACATCTTCAGCACCCTGGTGACCGCAGTTAATACCCGTTCGATCATCGACCCGGACGTGGCCGTAAAACTGTCGGGCAAGCGTGGCCGCAATTCGTTTGGCGTGCTGGCCGCGAGCGACAATGGCCCGGGCAATCTCAGTGAAAACGATCGCGCGTTTATTACCGAGAGCCCGTCCTTTCTTCTGGGTAAAAGTAATCCGACTGCGAGTGAAATAGCGAATGTCCAATCTAAACAGGCACAGCTCGCGCACATAGTCGACAAGAACGCGCTGATTGGAATTGTCAGATTTAAGCGCGACATTCTGTCGGGTCAGTCATATCTTGTTTTCTTGGCACCAGCTACAACTTTGCCGGCGTCAACAGTCAACTGGCGGGACTCGATGGGTTGATTTCGATCAATCGTCAAACCACATTCAGTTGGCAAGCGCTGGGATCAACTTCGGTAAATGATTTCTTTTTCTCTGACAGTGGTCAGACTAAGCATCGACGTGAGAATGGTTTTGGTTATGCGTTCGATTACAACAGAAATGGACGTCACCTGGTGCTTGATTTGTCTGGCATCGGGCGCACCTTGTTCTTCCGCACCGCGGTGGGATTTCAGACTCGCGTCAACTACAACCGCGAGAGTTTGCTCGTTCAATACACTACCGAGCCGAAACCTAAAGCCAGGATCATTTCATTCGAAATCTATGATTACCCGTCGATTCTTTACGATTGGCAAGGACGCGCGCGCTTGGCGAACAACGAAATACAAGCCATCGTGAATCTTCGACATCAGATCAAATTAGACGGCGGCTTTGATAACGGTTACGAGCGTTTGTTCGAAGAAGAATTCGGCGCCAAACGCCAGCCGGGTTTTAATTGTGTCGTCACTAACAACTGCACGTTTGCCGGCGCGAGTGGTGAGCGCGCAACGTATAACGGCAAGGTCTATGGAGTTGCAACGTTAAATCCAAACAAGATGTTTAGGATCTTCTTCCTGGCACAATCGTTTCATGGTGTTTTCGATCTCGATTTTGGCGCGGGCCAACGCTATCCGCGCGTTAGTCCGACGGCTCTCTCGGCCGCGCGAGTTGCACAGGCAGGTTCATGCAATTTGGCTTCGCCTCCGGCAGTCTGCAACGCCCCGTTAGATCCTGGCCCAGGCAGGATGTTTAGCATGAACACAAACATCGACTATCGACCCGCCGCGCCACTTGATTTGAACCTTGATTTTACCAAGCAAAGATTGAGACGAAACGATACCGGTCTGTTGGCATTTGACGAGAACATCATCACGTTCAAAACGACATATCAATTCACACGCTTTGTCTTCGTTCGTGGTCGCATCGATTTTGATTCGCTGGCTGCGAATGCGAAAGCCCAATTCTTGTTTGGCTGGACGCCGACTCCCGGCACGGTGTTCTATGTAGGCTACAACGACGACGTGAATCGTCGGGGCTTTAATCCATTTACCGGACAACTGGAACCAGGTCTTCGCCAAAACGGCCGGACCTTCTTTATCAAGATGTCGTATCTCGTTCGGCGAGGCTTCGGTTCTTAAAAACATGAATCACGTCTGATTGGATACGAAGTTTGAGGAGCGTGCTATGAAACTCTTTGCGACTGTCGCAATCGTGTTGTTGATGACCAGTACTGCATGGTCGCAAAAAACTGATGTATTGCAGATAGAGCCGCATGATCTTGAGCTGCGCAATCTCCAGTTGGGCGATTCAACCTACATCGTCTACCGCAAGAGGACCCCATCCGGCCCTGCGGAAAAGATCACCTTGGTAAAGATCAACGTCAAACCGACCGTCGTTAATGGCAGGAAAGTTTTCGCGATCACCCAACAATGGGATAGCGGTGACGAGGTCTTTCACACGTCGAAGACGTTTCATGACATAAATGATTTTTCCACCATATTTCATGAGAGCTGGTGGAAGCAGCTCGGCTACACAATGACTTTCGATTTCACGGCCAAACGGGTGGACTTCAAGGGCCCGATCGAGGATGCGAAGAAAGCTACGATAATCGACGACTTCAATCGATCGTTTGATTCTTACAATCTTTGCTGGCACTCAGACCTAACGATCTTCCCGCTGCTTCCGTATAAGAACGGCAGGACCTTCGCCATCAAGTTCTACGATCCTGGATTCGGAAAAACCGAGAACGCAATGTATGACGTCACCGGCAGCGAAGTTCTGGTTGGCAGCGACGGAAGGAAGATCGATTGTTGGGTGATGCAATACAAGTTTGAGATTCCATCCCGAGGTAGCGGTACTCAACGATTTTGGATCTCAAAACGAAGTCACGAAGTTCTCAAAGAAGAAGATCGGACGCCGAACGGATACCGCTATAAGTTGAAAATAGGAATCTCAGGCGAGCGATCATGACCCGGAGATGCTCTGATGGAGGTTTCGAGCCGATCCTCGAGATTATTACCAACGGAGTGATGGTCGGTCGGCGAAGAAAACATTGTCCCTGCTGTTTGCCGGCAGCTTTGTGATCATAAACACTTTTTCGCGAGCCCAGGCTCAGGATACTTCTTTACAGAGCAGACTTACCGGCAATGGAGGCCCTATGAAAAGCAGGAAACCAATCGAAAGACTTCTCAAAGCATTTGCAATCATGCTACTCGTCCTCACTATCGGCCACGCGCAAACGCAAAACATCTCGACCGCTATTACTCATGTGACGCTTGTGGACGTTATCGCAGGAATTTCGAAACCTGACATGACCGTCGTCATCACTGGCAACCGTATCACTCAGATCGGTCTCACCACGGAGATAGCTATACCTGCAAATGCTCACAAGGTAGATGGCCAGGGAAAGTTTTTGATTCCGGGGTTATGGGACATGCATATTCATCTTGGGAATGCCACTGAAGCAGCTCTGACCATGCTGGTGGCATCGGGGATAACTGGCGTCCGCGACATGGGCTCGCCGCGTTTCGAGACTCTGCGGCGGTGGAACGTCGAGGCTCTAGCAGGAATGAGGATCGGTCCGCGTATAGTGGCGGCGGGACCAATACTTGATGACGGTGCGCCTGATCCTACGCGGCTTATCGTGCACAACGAAGACGAAGCTCGGCGAGCTGTAGATTATCTTGCGGAGACGGGAGTCGACTTTATCAAGGTTCACGAACACCTCGATCGGAACACCTACTTCGCCATCGCCGACGAGGCAAGAAAGCTGAATATTCCTTTTGCTGGTCATGTTCCGACTGGCGAGAATGGTTATTTGGTTAGCGGGATTGAAGCGTCAAATGCGGGACAGAAATGTCTCGAACATCTTTTCGGCATTCCTTTTCCCTTTCAGCGTGACACGCCGCAGTCAGAGCTATTTGCCACCCTTCGAAAAAACGGAACTTGGGTTGATCCAACATTGCTCACTATCTGGTCTCGCGCGCATGTCTTTGAGCTAGCTGCCAAACAAGATCCTCGTCTCAAGCATGTGGCGCCTGCGCTTAAACAGTTTTGGGATGCGCAGGTGCGTGGCTTTTCCAGCAACGTTTCAGTAAATGCAAAGATCTTCGAATGGCGCGCTGCCGATGTGAAGGCATTATACGATGCGAACGTGCCTTTGCTCGCCGGGACTGATTTGGGTTTTGCTTATGTTTACCCAGGCGATGTTGGCCAGGAACTCGAGTTACTTGTCCGGGTCGGCTTACCGGCATTAGATGCGTTGCGCACGGCGACGATTAACCCGGCGCGGTATCTCAACAAAGAGAAGGATCTCGGCTCAGTAGAAATAGGAAAGATTGCAGATTTAGTATTGCTCGACGGCAATCCCTTGAGCGATATCCATAATGTGAAGTTAGTCCGGGCAGTCGTGTTGAATGGGCGGTTTCTTGATCACACCCAATTGGAGGCAATGTTACCGACGTTTTAACGTCTAGGGACAAGATCAGCAAAGGCTGCTGACGATCGCCTGCGTTACTTCACGAAGCAGGCGGTAGTCTTACCTAGACGATCGAGGTCTAAGTTTAAAGGATCACCACATAATCTTATTTAGATTACTTGTGCTAGGATGGCCACCAATGAACAAGGGTGACAACCGAAGACGCGCGGCCAACCTGGAGAATTTAGACTCAGGAAATCAGACCCGCCTCACCACGCCTGACCTAGTGATTCTCAGTCTTTTGGCCGAACGACCGATGCACGGTTATGAAGTGAACTCCACGCTGGAGGATCGCAAGATTCGAGAATGGGCGCCCGTATCTCGGCCACAGATTTATTATTCGCTAAATAAGCTGACGAAGCTGCGCCTAATTCGGGTTTCAGCTGATGATTCACCGGCAGCCGGTCCCGAGCGCCGAGTGTTTGAGACGAGCGCCCTCGGGCGTGCGCGACTGGCCGACGCACTGGAAAGCAAACGGTGGACTCAGAATCGCGTCTATCAACCGTTTCTGATATGGCTCGCATTATCGTGGCAAGCGCGACCGCGCACCTTTCAAAAACAACTCAACACGAGAAAACAATTTCTGCAGGCGAAACTTAGTGAAGAGCGAGCAACCCTAGAGGACGTCATGGCTAAAGTAGGTCATCCTTATCACGAGGCTGTGTGGATGTTGAACTTAATGATTAAGCAACGTGAGATCGAGCTACAATGGATCGACCGAATCCTGAAAGACGCCCATAAACGCGCGCCGGCACGAAACCGAAAATGAACGCGCGCCTACCTGTAACTTTACCTCGGATGACCTTTTTCTAACGTTAGTTCGCAGGCTCTGATTTCCCACTTGACAGGTTTCTTCTCAGCGATTATGCTCTTGCTCGTCTAATTTGGACTAGCAAAGGGATCAGAGAGGAGATCGGAATATGAAATCGAAACGAATGCGCACGAGCTATTTCACTGGCGAGTGTGGGGTTGCTCGGATGGACAGGCATTGCTGCGGATCCCGTAGGCAAAGCTGCTGATCAGGGGCCTTCGTTCATTTTCATGGAAGTGTCGGATGTCAACGCCACCATCGAGGCCTTAAAAGGCGCTGATATTGTTCAGGGTGTCCACGATACGCCGTATGGCGCGACGGAAGTAATTGCCAGAGAGCCTGGCGGCCACTTTGTTATCTTTTCGCAGTTGCCCACCCGATAAAGAGCTGAGAGGAGCAGATGATGGTGGAAAGAGAAAACCGTGAATTAAAGGATTTGACGTCTGTGGGTCCGGCGATCCTGGCCGATTTTGAACTACTCGGCGTCAAGAGTGTGGCTGACCTTAGACGACGCAGTCCGCAACGGATGTACGACAGACTCTGTAAGCTCAAGAAACAGCGGGTGGATCCTTGTTGCCTCGATGTGTTTGTAGCAGCCGTCGCTCAAGCACAGGATCCCAGTCTTCCTATTGAACGGAGGCAGTGGTGGTATTGGAGCAAGGTGCGGAAACAGCAGACGGGCGGAAACATCGTGGCTCCTGGTAAGAATGAAGGGCGAGGAACTATCTATGAAGAATAGACCACGCATCACTGGCGCCAAGCGCGCAGCATATTTCGGTAGCGGACAGTCAGTGCTTAAGTTTCTGATTGTCGCAACATTTGTATTCTTCCCGGTGGTTGGGACAGCCCAGGATCTCTCTTTCCCGTCAGGCACTGCGGGCGATGCGGCGACCGTCGAGAAGGCGCTCCCGGCTTTGGCTGAGCAAGTGATCGCCGGCTACAAGGAAAACAATCGCGTCACGTATCTCGACAATCTTTTTCGTTTGCAGATTGTCGCAGGGCGCTACGCCGACGCTTTGCAATCGCTGGCGACGTTGCACGAACTGAACCTCAATCCGCAGTCGCCGGCGACAGCCGCATATAACGTGCAGGATGAGATTTTCGTGCGCGCGAAATTGATCGAAGGCGCGGAGAAGTTGCCCTTCAATGAAGCGTTCCAGCGCGCCTTTCGCGAAAAGTTTCGGGTGCTTGATGACCGCGTTTCCGCGCTGGTTATTCGCACGTTCAACGTACCGGAGCAAGCCGTGCGCGCTGATTTCGACAACTCAGTAGCTAAACAGAAAGGCAAGAGCACAATCACGCTTGCCGACGCGCTCGCGCTGGTGCGCGCCGATCAGATCGATGAAGAGTTCCGGGCGTTCGGACCTCTGGTTAGTCCGCTGATTGCTGAAGAGGACGGTCGGCGCTATCTCTTCGAAAAGAATATGCAAATAAAGACGCCCGATAGCGCGACCATTTGTGCGCACATCATGCGTCCACGCAGCACGACAGCCCGTCTCCCGACGCTAGTGGAGTTCACCATCTACAATGACGCCAATCCCGCTACCATCGCGCGAGACATGCGGCGCGGCGCCTCGAACGGCTATGCAAGCGTGGTCGGATTCACGCGCGGGAAAGCGTGCAGCCCAGACCAGTCGGTGCCGTATGAACACGATGGCGCTGACGCTGCGTCGCTGATCGATTGGATTACGAAGCAAAGCTGGAGTGATGGCCGCGTGGGAATGTACGGCGGCAGTTACTCCGGCTTCACGCCATGGGCCACGGCGAAGTTCCGACCATAATCGCTTTCAAACCTTTCGGCATGTTCCGATGGAGGGAAACATTGTCTGGAACTTCATCTACCCGTGGCCGTTCTACGCCGCCAGCACCAAGACCGATAACGACGCAATTTACAATGATGTTAATCGCTGGCGGAAGCTCGAAAGCACCTGGTACGCCAGCGGCCGTGCATTCCGCGATCTTGACAAGATTGACCCGCTGACTAATCCAATTTGGGAACGATGGATTGCTCACCCAGCCTACGATGAGTATTGGCAAAGCATGATTCCGTATAAGGAGGACTTCGCACGCGTCAACATTCCTATTCTAAATACCGCGGGCTACTACTACGGGGGCCCTGGTGCGGCGGTCTATTACTTCACGCAGCATCTTCAGTACAAGCCGAACGCCGAGCACTATCTCTTGATTGGGCCTTATGATCACTTCGAGGCGCAGCGTGGGACGCGCAATGCGTTCGGGCAGCAGAACGAGTTCATTGCCGGCTACAAACGAGATGCGGCGGCGCTCATCGATCTCACCGAGCTTCGTTATCAGTGGTTCGACTATGTTTTCAAAGGCGCGCGCAAACCGGCGATTCTCCAAGATAAGGTCAATTATGAAGTCACCGGCGCGAACGTCTGGAAACATACGCCGTCGATTGCGGCGATGTCCACATCGAAATTGCGGCTGCACCTTACGGCGATGAAGCAAGGCACAAGGTATCGCTTAACTGAAAATAAGCCTGAAGATGGGTTCATTGAACAGACGGTGAACCTCGCCGACCGCTCCGATGCCGATAAGCCGCGGCCCGGAGGCGCCGTGCTCGACACGGACGTCGATAGCACGTACGGATCAGTATTCGTCAGTGATCCATTTACGAAGCCGGTTGAAATTAGCGGGTTGTTTTCCGGACAGCTCGATTTCAAAACGAACAAGAAGGATTTTGATTTCGAGATTGATTTATATCAGTTGACCGCAAAAGGAGAGTATCTGCAGCTCGCGCCCTATTGGGCCCGCGCCAGCTACGTGCATGATAGGATGCACCGTCAACTCCTTGTGCCGGACGCGCGCGAGCGCCTCAACTTCAGCAGCATTCGTTTGATGAGCAGTCAGTTCCAACCAGGGAGTCGGCTGGTGGTTGTGCTGAGCGTCATCAAAGAATCAGGGCGCGAGATTAATTACGGGAGTGGGAAGCCGGTCATCGAAGAGACGATTGCCGACGCGGGCGACCCACTACGAATCGAATGGTATAGCGACAGCTACATCGATGTTCCCGTGCGTAGGTGAGCCGCGGTTCTTACTCAAGAGAAGCACGCAGGAGTGGAACACCTGGAACTATCTGGGTGCTGATAAAAGAATCGTGGTCGATCTTGAACGACACAGTTATGAATAAGTTTGCGCTAATTCTCTTCTCGATTATGGCGTGTTGTTCTCAGCACGCCCATGCTCAACGAGAGTCACCTTCTTTGCCGTGGAGTGAGCCGTCTCCAGGACCATACAACATAGTTTACAAGGTAATTTACGGTTTCGATCGGTCTCGTACGTGGCGGAACTTGAGGCGCAATCGACTGCGACTGCACGGCCTCAGGTATGAGGAACAGTGCCACGGGTGCGGCGACGCCTCTGTACTTGACTATCTAATATTTCCAGCGCGAATAAGTCACTACTATATAGGAGGAGGAAAAACATGTCGTTAGCACGGACTCTGGTCTTAGCTTTGTCGCTATTGCTGTGTGCTGCATCTCTGCAACAACAGCTGTTGCGCAAACTCGAAAGTTCCGTCTGCAGGTCGTCCCAGCAATCGTCTACAAAGTTGACGACCCAGGAAATACCCGAGCGCCATCATTCGTGTTCGACCTTGCTGTGATCTGTTCCACTGACTGTGACCTGAGCCCGATCTCTGCTCGCATGGAACTCTCACGTGCCGGATCTATCGTCGAGCGGCAGGATTGGACGACCGAAATGCTGGCGAAGATCAAACGGACAAGCTTTCGGATCGAGCCGAACACCCCGATCATGGCACCCGTGCGTGCGGTCGGCCTGCCCGAGGCATTTGAGCTTCGCTTTTACTTTCGCCAGTCTCAAGCACTGGCGAAATCGTGGGGAGTCTTAATCATCGCATTCTGATTTCGTGCACCATTTGGAACAGATTCGGGGTTTTGGCCGCCGCTAACAATAAAAAGTTGCGAAGATTGTCCAGACTGGGGAGCCAAATTCCTTGTAAACTGCTTCTGGTTTCACTTACGGTCGTCCTACGTGGGTACCCAATATCATGGTTCATACTGCTACGGATTTAGAATTCGTTTCTCGTAAGACCGTGCGGGTTCGACTCCCGTCCCCGGCACCAGTCCAGTCAATAACTTAGACGGTCATCTGTGGCGCAAACGCCGGCAAGCCGGACGAACTCGTCAGAGAAATCGCGAAATGCGACGCGGCTTTGGGGAAAAAGTAATCGACAGCAGTAATGACAACTCGAAAAGTCTCGCCGGTCACTTACTCGAAAGGATCCCAGTCTTCATCGGGCCCGGACAATCTCCGCAAATATACTTATAACTCCGCCGACAGTTCCTTGCTATGAGCGACAATCCCTTGCTATTGACAGAATATCTTGCGTTAGGCTAGATTGCGCCAGTCAAAAACTTGGTTATGACCTCGACCGCTCTATTAGCTTACCGCGTTAGCGCTGCGGAATACCTGTTTCGCAAAATCAAAGCACTGACGTTCAGCTAATCAAGAGATCATCTCGGGCTAGCCGCTGCCAGCCTTTAGACCACGCCTCGGTTACGGAGCCTTGTCATGACTCCCTTAACCATTCGTCTCTTCGGTAGATTTCGCGCATCGTACCAGGACCGCTCGATGCATGCGTTTGAGGCGGCGAAAGTTCAAGAGCTCCTTTGCTACCTGTTGCTCAACCGCAAGCCGCATGCTCGCGAGTCCCTAGCTACGGTGTTATGGCCCGAAGCCTCGACGGCGCACGCAAAAAAATATCTGCGGCAAACACTGTGGCAGTTGCAGGTGGCTCTGGCAACCAACCTGGGATCATTCGGCCATCGCGTGGCTTTGGTAGATGCTGATTGGATTCAGCTGAATCCGGCTCTAAATCTGTGGTTGGACGTACACGTATTTGAGCAAGCTTTCGCTTTGATGAACGAAGGCCGCACGCATTTGAATGACACCACTGCGCAGATCGTTCATGAGGCCGCCGGATTGTATGAAGGCGACCTGCTCGAGGGTTATTACCAGGATTGGTGCCTGGTTGAACGCGAGCGTCTTCAGACTATGTATCTGGCGATGCTCGATCAGCTGATTAGGTATTCGCAGTCTCAGCGGAAATACGACCGCGGGCTGTCATATGCCGCAACCGCGCTACGGTATGAACCGGCATCCGAGCGGACGCACCGGCAAATCATGCGCTTATATTATTACGCTGGCGACCGGAGTGCGGCTTTGCGTCAGTACGATCGGTGCGTGGCTTCGCTAAAGTCGGAATTTGGCGTGCAACCGACTGGGCGAACGGCGGAGTTGCTGAAACACATACAGGCCGATGACGTCGAGTTACCCTCCGCTCCGCCGGCGGACCTGGCTGAATCAGAGGTGCCCGACACGCTTCTGCCCGAGGTGCTGAAACACTTGAAGGAATTTCGCGCAACGCTCTCTGCCGTCCAAAGGAAAGTGCGACGCGACATCAGGAATGTCGAAGGGGCTCTCACTGGCCGCCAATAGTTGCCTTCTCGCTGACCGCTAAATCCTCATCGAGTTACACAAGTTAGATTAGTTCAGATGGTCCTGGGACTGCCAGTCGGTCCGGGAAAAAATCTCGCGCGTACGCTCCGACAGACACTTCAAAAGACGGAAGCGAGACTCTGTCCTGTTAAATAGCTCTTCCCTTGCTGGATTGAAGGTTCGAACAAAGTTCGAAGCGGCGCGGCCTTGATGAGCAAAGCCCGCCATCACTCAAGTTGTCGATCAAACGGCGAGCGATGGCCACCACAAGCCAAGCGGCGAACAAAGTTGAGCAGCTTCGGCCGGATATCAGCACGAATTCCTTCATCGTCAAGGTTTGGGTTGAACCCAACGGCCAGCCCGGCGAACAAATGGTATGGCGCGGTCATATCACTCATGTCCCTGACGGCAAACGGAAGCACGTTCGCAGGATGAAAGAAATTACCGAATTCATTACGTCGTACCTGCAGAATATGGGGGTCAACGACACCATTTGGGAACGAATCAGAAACCGTCTATGGCATTAATTGACGTGACACAGCAGCAGGAGTTCAACCAACGCGACGTGCGCGATCGAGAACTTCTCACGGCACTCGCCAGCCTGGACAGGCTTCTGGGCCGGGCTGTGATGCGAGCGCGTGCTGACTACGGCGCCTGTGCGGAGGCAGACATTTATCGTGGCCTTTACGTCACCGATGAACAGGTCGACCAACTGTTAGTGCGAGGCCCCAGCATCGCCAGCCTCACAAATGAAAGTACTGATGAAATCAATCTGCCAGAAGAATTGA
>DASQYL010000478.1:0-17494 GCA_035639235.1 Pyrinomonadaceae bacterium
CTGCATCTGGAATCCATTCTGAACCAATACTCCGCCGATGTGCTTCTGTAGGTACTCCAGTCGTTTGCGGGGATATTCGCTTAACGACACCCCTTCAGACTCTCCGGCCTTGCGTACATGTAAGACCTTGCCTTTGTTATAAACGAGGTCGGGCACGTCAAAGTGCTCGGCGTCTTTGGTTAACGGCTGGCAAGAGAAAGAAAACGACCCGCCGCCGGCAAACTTGATATCCCGGAAGTACCTCCGAACGATGTTCTTGGTTTCTTCCAGTCGCTCGCTCGGTCGCATGAGAGATTGCGAATGCAGACCACGGACCCGAGCGTCTTCAGGATGATAAGTCTTAAAACAGAGAGCCGCCGCGCCATGGAAATGCTTACCCCCCGCTGCGTAGCGATAAAGAATTGCCGGAGACTCAGGATCTAATCCTTCAATGGAGTCTGAAGCGGACGGCGGGCAGGTTTTCACTATCCAGTCGTAGACGTAATGGGTCTCTCCGTTGTTGTGAACGAATAGCTGTTTGGATATTGAATTGCCCGCGAGTCCCATGAATTGAACTCGATATGGCTGGCGAGGATTCTTGTAGATAAAATGCTTGAATTTGAAGTCCTTCGCTTTGGCGCCTTGTTTCAGTCTTTCCGCAAATGAAAGTGGATCCGCATACTTTACCGTCGGGTCAACCGCCACGTAGATCTTTCCGTCCGGTAACCGATGAAGGCTGAAGAAAAAACCATCGAGAAGTTCGACGTCGTCGCCGGCATCCGGGATCGGCGACCCTTTCCGCTTGTAGAAAGAGTTTGGGCTATCATTCCACAGCTCGGGCGCACTCGCCAATGCTGTGCGGATGTCATATCGCAACAAATTGAGCGCCAGATCCACCTGCTCTTGCGCGAGTGCTCCAAAATCCAAGTGTCCCGGTTCTTCCAGGAGTGTGAGTACAGCCACGTGCGGAGTTAAGCGCCAGTTCGCAGAAAAACGTTCATTCCAATGCGTAGTGGCAAGATAGGACACACCATCGCGTTTATAGACGCTGACCGGTTTACGCGTCTCTTTACTGACGAGGGTCGCCAGCCGACTGACGTTCTCCGCGTATTGCACATCCTTCGGTAGATTGGAAATCTCTAACAGCCTGTAATCACAACTCAAGCCAGTCAAATTTTCCACTGGAAAGAGGTTTAGAATGTGGTTTGTCATAGTGCAACCTCACACACAGACGTTCGAAGTTACAGTACTCACAGGACAATGGGCTGCGAGCATATCCGTAATCCTCGAGATTCTGATCCTGATAACCGTTACCGTTCCCCAAAGCCTTGATATCGGAGAGGCTTCGATAGATCAAATCCTCCGTTTGCAGTAAGCCGTCTTGGTCAATGGTATGTTTCAGAAGTTTTCGCTGAAGCAGATTAGCTTCAACGAGTAATATGTTTTCCACTCTGTACCTGGGCCATTTCTTCAGCGCCGCATACGCATAAAGCCGCAATTGAATAGAATAATCGCTGGTCATACTTTCGCCGATCTTCCAATCAATGATACAGAGCTTTCCTTCACCATATCCCATCACCAAATCAAGGCGAGCGACTGCCAGCGTTCCATCAACGCTAAAGTTCAGCAGCGGTTCCGAGCTGTACCAACTCCCTTTTTGCAAAAAACTTAGAAACCTTTCATGCGAGTAGAGGAAGGAGTAACAGGCCTTCGCCTTCTCGATTACGGCGGCGAACTCCGGCTCGCCGATGGGCACGCCATACTCGTGTTCTCTTAACGCAAGATAAGAGTCGCTTTTATGAATGCCTTCCTTCCGAAAATCGCCTCTGACTGAGAATTCCCACTGCTGACGCGCCAGACTAAGAGTTGCAGCCATCAAGTCTTCCTGCGAAATCAGCGCTTTCCGTTGTAGTGAAGGGACAAAGAACCGTTCTAAGGCCAGGTGAATCAAATGCCCCTGCCATGTGTCGAGGGTGCGAAGCTGAGCCAGCAAATATGCCTCGCGTCGGTCGGGGTCTTTGGCGTTGTGCCAAGCCATCACATTCTTGAAGAAGAACTGACGCTGGCAGCGTTTGACGCTGTTATGCGCTGATATGGACCACTGTTTCATCTTCACAGAGCACTTTCTGTGTACGATAACTCATTCGCTTCCACTTTTTGCCTGCTCGTCTAAGAAAGCCAGTAGCTCCTCCCATTCCTCAGGGCTCTTCAACTTTGCCGCGTGTCGCAATAGTCGTATGCCCTGGTCGCTGTGAGCAATCGCGCCCATGTCGGTGGGCAGCTTTTCTGCGAGTTGCAGCAACTCAAGCTCGTCAACGTGCAAGGCATCCGCAAGCCGCTTCAAAGCCTTAGTCGAAGGTGAGTACGGCATGACATCGTTCTCAATCTTGCTCAAATAAGTAAAGTCGATTCCCACAACGTCGGCGAGTTGCCTTTGCGTAAGCCCCCGCGCCTTCCTCAGTTCCCTAATTCGTGAACCCAGTTTCGGCATAGGCGCACGATACACGGATTTGATGTTGAGGTCAAGTGCAACCATAGCAGAATAGCTCAACGAACGGCTTGATGACGTACACAATCCCGGCGGCGGTCGTCTGTCGAATCACCCTTACGGGGTCGCTTCACCAAGCAGCAGTACCGCGAGCCTATTGATGAGAAAGCGTGTGTGAATTGAGTGAGCGAAGCGTAGCGAGAGATATCTTTTTTAACGCCTGCAGATATCTGTCGACCCGATCGGAGTTTTGCTCCCGCTCAAGTAACAATCCGTAGTAGTTAACTGTTCGTACGAGCGAGAAGTACACAGCGCGCCGGAAATAGACTGAATCGGCGATATTTTTTTTGCGCAGGCCATAACCTTTGGCAAAACTGGTCCAAAGTTGTTCGTTGGGCATCAGTTGGTAATCATCCGAAGCGTCGCGTGCGACAAACCCTCGCGAGAATATTCTCGCAAGATCGATAATTCGCTCGCCAATCATCGCGTATTCGTAGTCCAGCAAGACCGTTGTTGTCGATTCATCTGTCGACGAAACGAAAATATTCCCTGCCCATAAATCTCCGTGGAGCATGGCCTTCTCCAATAAGGCACTCTCATTGTCGCCGCTGGCGTCAATCCTACCTACAGAGTGACGCAAATTACTGTGAAGTGTCTGCAACAAATCGTAACAGTGCGTTCTATCGCTGTCTGACACAAGTACAGACGTGCTGATTCGTCGGCTTGTTTTCGGTAGGTCGTTGCACTCCAAACGAATCAAGTGATCGAGAGCGGCGCGCGGCACTCTTGTTTGACCTAAGGAAACGGAGTGAAGGCTTCGCAGTTCCTTGCCAATCTGCTCTGCTAGATGACACTGAACCGTCAGGGGCTCATAGGTTAAGACGGCGGTCCAGTTTCGACCATGGAGCTTCTCAAGAAACGTTATTAGATGGCGGCGATCAGAAAGCAGTAGTCGAGGTGAATGCGGGGTTGTGGTCTCATTGATAGTTCTTAGCGCCGCGACCTCACAATCGAACCGTTCAGCAGAGTCGTAAAACTTCATCATCACTCGTCTTCCGTCAACCAGTGTTATGGCAAACAGACTGTCGCGTACGGACGTGCTTTGCTCGGATGTGCAAACCGCATCTGCGGCTTCTACGTACCGTTTTGCAATTTCCAGAACTTCGGAAGGATTCATCCTTACATGGGCCGATAGCTAAACAGCGGTTGGGCGAATTACCAATGATTCAACACAGGCCGAGGCGGGAAGATCTATTATGAAATCGACGCAGTCGGAGATCACGTCTTCAGGAATACCAGCTCTGCCGTGTCGTGCAAATGTTCCTGGCGCCATTGCGCACATACGGACTCCGGCGTTTGAGAGTTCGCGCCCTAAGACAACACTAAAAGTCTGCAGCGCCGCTTTCGTCGCTATGTGAAGCGATGAACTGCGTCCGGCGTCTAAATTCGTCGCCGCCGAAACGGATGTTACGTTGATAACATCGAACGGTTTGGAATATGGCACATTCTTAATGAGTCTCGAAATCAAGCGCACAACACCAACATAACTAGTGTTTAGCAGTTCGTCGATGGATTGTAGAGATTGGTCGACAAAACTGCCTTTGTAAAAGCCAGCTGATGTGTTGACGAAAGCCCTTATCGGCTCCTGTAGCTCCGAAAGTCTTTGCACAAATTCGTCAATTGATTTCTCATCCACTAGATCGACGGTGAGGATTTTTGTTGTCGCAGTGCGGGATGCCTGTGCGATCCGTTGCTCGGTCTCTTTCAGCGCTTCTATAGAACGGCCGCTAAGTATGATTGTCCCATCTCGTGCAGCTAACCGTTCTGCGACACTACGTCCTAACCCTCGACTTGCTCCTAATACGATGTACGCCATACTTCAACTCTCCAATCCCAAGATTCGCTTACGAGTTGCGAAATAGTTTAATGCATCCAGACGCCATCCGCTGCTGGTGTTAATGAGCACCGTGATGCCGGCGATCTTGACGTCAATATGGCGTCTGTAATTCGTCAAAGGAATCGCGAGTAATCGGCACAGCAATAGACGTGTCCACGTTTTGTGCGTCACGGCTACTACGTAATCGTCAGTAAGTGCATTGATCCATTCAAGCGCCCTTGCGAGACAATTCTCAGTCGATTCCCCACCGGGCGGATAGTGAGTGAATGGATCTGCGGCAAATCGATCATATGCATCCCCAAATCGAGTGACTACTTCCTGTTTCGTTAACCCCTCCCAATCGCCATAATCTATTTCCGAAAGGAGTGGGTCCTTTACCACGCGAATGGCTCTCGCAGTTGCGATGCGATCAGCTGTTTGAACGGCTCTGGCAAGGGGGCTGCAGAAAACACAGTCATTTCGCGCCTCCTTCAAGAATTCGGCGGTTGCGATGGCTTCTTCTATTCCGGCGGCGCTAAGGGGAGGATCTGATCGTCCGCAGAATCTTCCTTCCGGTCCCGCAATGTCATAGGCCGTTAGTGCATGTCGTACTAGTAGCACTCGCTTCATTCGTTCTCCTCGAGAACGCGCCTAACTTCAGTGAAAGAATTGCACACTGAGATCAAAACCCTGTTATCCAGATCCATTGGCAAGACCGACTCCTTATGCCTGATCAGGATGCATCGGCAACCGACCCGTCGCGCCAATTCATAGTCACGATCGACGAGATCGCCAACATGTATGACCTCTGTTGGGTTCACATGTTCCGATGAAATAATTTGTCGCATTGCTTCGACATTTGGCTTTTCGAAACCTACCGCATCGGAGTAAAACCGACCTTTGAACAGTCCGAGTAGCCCGTCGGCGTTTAGGACCGCGTCTAACGTCACACCTCGGATTGTGTACGTATCCGATATCAAATACAACGGCATCTCAAGCTGGGCCCAAGTAAGAAATTCCGCAGCACCCATAAAAAGATCGGGTTTAAGAATTGCGGTGTAAATGTGATTTATCTCTTCGATCACACCGGTGATCGTTTCCGCCGAATATTGATTCTGGTAGTACGCCGTTGCATGTTCGAGTACCAGCTCCGGCAGCGGACAAACGCCGTGTTTCCAACTCGCTTTTATAAAACCGTCCACGACATCGAATGCCGTCAACGCTAGTCTCTGCGGCTCCGCCAGACCACTTCTTGTGCAGTAGTCCAGAAGCAACCGTTGACGCTCCTTAGCGCGAAATTCAGCGGTGCCACGATGTTTGTATAGTGTCTCCCAGAAATCGAGAGTTAGTACTTTCATAGGTGCGCCTCAAACGCGAGACCAGAGCAAGCCGAAAAGCCGAGAGGTTTTCAGGTCTTTTCGTGCAAGATATCCCATCGCTTGTCTGAGGAGTACAAGTCTCATCTCCGAACTCAATCGATCGTTGTTTCGCTTGAGATCGTTAACTAGTAACCCGTAGTCATCTGGACTTACCACCGCTGCGGCCGTCATCCATTGTTTGAGTGTCCAACGCACCAATGACGGTCCGCCAATTTGAACGGCTGCAATTTGTTCCATCAACTCGCGTCGTGTCATATCCTCAGAGATGATCGGATCGCTAGTATTGACAAATACTAGGTCAATGCTGCCCAGACCTAAGGCCCTCAATGATGTGATTTTTTCTTCATCAGCGGCTGAAGCGGCGATCGCCATTAGGATGTACGGATGCAGAGAGCCTCGCGCAGTCAAGAGCGGTGGAGATTTAGTATAGTCAAATGTCGTGACGCAATCGAATCCCAGTGATCTAATGTACTGTGCCGTGTTCGGAGTAGCGATTGTCTTAATCCCCCGCTCACGAAAATAGGTTAGTGGGATTTCGAGACGCTCCTTCTTTTGCATTGAGATTAAGACTGTTCTTACATATATCGGCGGAGCGTCCGACAAAACATTGTCAATTTCAGTGACGGCTTGCGCAATTATTTCCGGTTGGTGAATTAGGAAGATCGAATGATCTGCAATTTCGCTTTTGGTGTCCCATCCGTAGCGCAACTGAACAGGCTGATGTTCCCAAAAGTCCCGTGTTACGGCTATCTCGCCGGGCGAAGCGTGTGAAGATACAGAATCGGCTTCGAGCACAACTCCACCAAGTATCGGCCGGTCATCGCTGCTGGCAATCGGACCGGACGCGATTCCAATTCTTATCGGCACTTCTTCATCTTTGGCCTGGTCGCGCAAATTACGGGCAAAGGAAAACGCAATATTGCTTCCTTCGCTTTCGTCGGCCAGGAATGCTAAGTAGCCGCCATCCCCAGCAGGTCCATAACATGGTTTGGCGCCAAGATCGGCGAGCGCAAATTCAACGCATCTTGACAAACTGTCGGCGAGTTTCGCTTGCTTCGGCTGTGGCTGTTCTGAATACTTTTCAATATCAAATAAAACGACGTCAGCGAGTCTTGTCTTTCGCTTCCTCAGTTGAAGTTTCGCCGGCTTGTCAATTTTCTGAACATACTGACTATTTACGATTTCATGATATTGAAAGACTGTGCGCTTAACTTTCCCTTCTCTGAGAGGCCCGAACAATGACCGCACGCCTTTGCGCGCTGAGACAGCGTCTTTTTTCGTTTTGGGATCAACTGATACAGCACCTTTGGTTTTTGGATTACTCGCCATCCTGGCTGCCATATTCAAAGCCAGGGCCGCACAATTCCAACTTGTAACGCTGTGAACGCGTTGAAACGATCCATAGGCGATGCCAACTGAAACGCAGATTCCTTGCTCAGCGGTTTGTTGGACTACCGCTCTCGCAGTGTCTAATGCAGTTTGTGATCGCGGAACTACTACAGCTGCGCCGTATGGACTCGGGAACCAACTATTCTTGTCGTTACGGACCATCTTCGTGAGAAGTCGGTCCAAAACGGCGAAAAGGGCGTGTGCTTCATCCGCTGAAGTTTCCGCGGATAGTTCACACAACTTCACAAAGACAGCATAGCCGCGACGGACGAGGCGCGGAGGCGCAGAAGCTAGGGGGGATGTTCTAGCCATACAGCTGCGATCATTGCGAACATTGCCCAGTATATGTGAAAACTGACGATGTGGTTACCTTTTATGAGTAGCTCATCAGCTGTTCGGCTTACTTTGTAGGCTTCGTCGCATGTGCCGTAAATGGCACATTGTTCGATTGGCGAAAATTTTCGAAAATGTTATTCTCCGGCTCATGGCGGCCTGCATCGTTTCATTCGTGGACTTAGACGGCATTCGTCACTCCGTCGAAGTAGAAGCGGAAGGCTTATATGAGGCGTCAGTCCTGGGTATCTGCGCCTTTCGCAAGCACGAATTGGAACCCGCTGGGCTTACTGAGCTAGAGGTCGAGGTGCAGAGCTCGATCAAACACACCCTTCCGGTGAGGAAGGTTCACGATTGGCTGCAGCGAGGTGTGAGAACTCCTAAAGAGGCGGTATTGAAAGAGCGTCTGAGGGGTTTGATGTCAGCGTGATCGCTTTGACTTGCTTTTCGATTTTGCTTTCGTTCCTGTCGGTTCTCCGCCTACGATTTCCTTCGGATTCTTGTCCTCGCGCAATCCTTGAAATGATGGATGCGGTCGCAGGTCAAACGTCGGATTGGTTCCGCCTAATGATTCTAAGCTAAATTGACTTAATGTGAAGACATGCCATACCGTTCATCGCCAGACGCAACGAAAGTCGGTGTCTTTTCGAGTCCTATTTAGAGCCGCCGGACACGGCTTCACAAAATACACGGCTTGTAATTCATCACGGAGATCTATATGGCTGAAATCGAAAGAGCGCGCGAACTGCTCAGGCTGGACAGGCCGCAACTGTTTGCGCTTCTTGCACAGGGTTCCCCTGAGTATACCGCGGCAGCGCAGGCTGACTTTTCTCCGCGAGAATTTGGTGAGCGAATTTTCGAAACGATGCGCGACAAGCTTAATGAAGTGGTGTGTCCACATTATTGTAGTTCGCGAGAACATTGGCTTTCAAAAGATAGTGCCGAGCTTGTCGTCGTCGTCGCTGGTTGGCTCGACGAAAGCCTGGTAGGGTATCCAATCCTCACGATCTCGGTAATCCTTGTCAAAAGCGGGCTCCACGTATTATGCGATTGCAAGTGACTACTGCAATTCCCATCCGAAGAAACCTTGATGCAAACCGAATCAAAGAGCTCAAGTCTTGGTGGGGCGAGTTTCTCCCTAATTCATTTTCAGCTCCCCTTTCAAGTACCAAAGTCTGAATTCCTCAAGCTCTTTGAGGCCATTCTTGCAAAATCGAATCAGTGGCGTCGTGAGAATCTTGGCGAAGACGCTCCTGAACTGACCTATCCAGCTTTGACTTCCGAAAATCGGCGACAGGCCCTGGTACTCTTGCACGAGTGCGCGCACTTCTGGCAGGCGGTAGGCACAACCTATGGCTTCCACTACATGCGCGCTACTATGGCCCAGAGTTTTTGGGTTCATGATCTATTACTGTTTCTTAGAGAGTTGGGAGAGAGCAAATTCAAACTGCCACTTCGAGACATGGATGGAAAGAACTTCCCTGACGCCGCCCGAAACAGAATTGAGAAAATAAAGGATCGGTGGTTGTGCTTAGAAACTTACAAAAACATGCTTCATGGATTTTATGTCGACCGGAAAGTTGATAAAGATCGATTCTACAATCACGTCTGGCCCTGCGCTTTAGAATCAATATGGGAGTTTGACAGGAAGGAGGCGACTTTACGCCTCCCTGCCGGAGACTTCGCGTTAAGACTAGAGTACGCGACGAATGTTCCGGACATTACTTGGGTACATCCGACATATGATCTTAGGTTCTCGGGCCAGGCCGTTATGGAGGCCGCTGCGTTATTTCAAGAAATCCTTTTAAGCTCTGTGGTGCTGGAAGACAAAGACGTAGAAAATTACATTCAAAGTCGCATCGGCGAAACGCCGGCGTATGTAATGGCTTATGATCAAGTAGTGGATGCTTTTCGTGGATCAGTTTCGGATCCGATGTTTAGGACGAACATGCTTCGACTCGTGCCGATGCTTTTCGACTTAGCATTGATGGGTCTTTGTGATCCAACGTATGCGATGCCCCCGTCTAATCTCGTTAAATGGCAAGACGTCCACCCAGGCTTTAGGTTCGGGCTCGCGTGTAAGGCTCTGAAGGATATTGCACTAAAAGATTTGCGCGACGCTCCCACTTACGAGCTCATTAAAAGAATCTGCGAAAAAAACAGCTGGATAACGCCAGAGCAGTTGGCGGATTGGGGACATGAACATCGCAAGAGGTTTACCGAAAACTATCCAGGGTTGCGTCAACAGGGTATTCAGTTTGCAAGCCTTAACCCTACGAGAGATCCGATCGTCAGACATTTCATCGCTGAAGAGCTTCGGGGGCTTTACCCCGACGCTTTTGCCCAAGCGCTGCTCGGCTTCGGGCATTTATTTCATCAGTTCCAACCACCATTCTTCAATCTTTCTGACGAGTCTCTGGTTAACTCAGAGTGGATTGGCTTCGTTGTTTACCACAAGACTATGCGTACGATCTTCTTGGGTACTGCCGCTGAACTCACGTCCAAAAGCTTCTTAAGCCTTTGGCCATCGCAGCTTGGCAAAGAACTCGATCATGTGATTGCAACCATAATCTGGAATAGAATTGATTTCAAGCGAGACCAATTTAACTAATTCTTATTCATGTCAATTGAATCTCGACCAGGATACAACTGTGCTGAAGAGCTGATCTCGGTTTGCCGCTATGTGGAAGATCTATAGGCCCTGCGTTTGATTCCTTCACTCTTCTTAGGGCTTGGAATCTGTTCCGGTAGATCGAGATCGTCGTCAACTAAGACATCTATCCAGACACCGGCTATTGATGCATAGCGTGAAAGAGTTGGCAGTGATGGTTGGCGCACTCCTCGTTCGTAGGCGGAAATCTCTTCTCGGGTGAGCTTGCCAGTCAATCCCAAACGGCGAACCATTCCATTCTGAGACAACTCAAGCCGCTTTCGAATGGCAGCCAGTTTTTCTCCTAACCGTTTTGGCCGCTCTTTGCCCATCAGAAGTTTCCTCCTGATGGCGGGACGCCGCTTGGTTCTTGAGTAAGCCTAGAAACGATTGTTCCTAGTGTGGTATAAGGAAATGGTTTCGCCCGGAGATCTTGTGTCGCTTGCTCCGTTGCGACGCGCATCACCGCTGATGTCGTGTCGCTCTCTTCATAGGCTGCGGAAGGCTATTATCCGAGATGACCGGGGCACAGAATACCAGAGTGGAAGCGGTTGTCGTACTTAAGATCGCACTGAAGTCGGATTTTGAAGTCATTAAGAAATGTTCTGGACGCACACCCACCAACTTTGTAGGGTGCGGCAATGCTGATTAACTTGCACGTTGTGCTATCCCTCGCGGTGCAAATAGTTAACCTTCTGCACAGAATATATTGCTTGCGCCAAAATCAGGCCTAAGTCTATGCTGCGTAACCTAGAAGGGGCTCCTAGCAATTCTCAAAATACGGAACCTTCGAAATCCGGGCACACTAATACTAATTTGCCAGCGACACTGGTCATTGGCACGAATTTTTCGAAAGGTTTCGCCCGACGGAAGCCGCTAGAACAGCATTAAAGCGTTCAATGCAAATTCGGCGAGCGAAGCTAACTCCGGTAACGCTGCCTCTGAAGCGGCGGGCGGGCCGTTCATGATCCCTGGCGCAGTCGACTCATCCTGAGTTGAGTCAGCCGGGGGCGCCTGAGCGGCAGAGGCGCAGGGTGGTCCGTTCATAATTCCCGGAGCCGGACAATCGGCGTATGCCGCTAGGGTTAGGCCGACCACTAAGACCACGGTCGCACCTAATCTTTTTAGGTTTGTCATGTTGTTCTCCTTAGCCTGGTTTTGTAGTTACTAGTGTCGTAAGCATAGAGAGGGCGGGGTTTCAATGCCTTCGGCGCTGAGGACTCAGCTCAATAACTGACCCGCGCTTCTCAATGCAACAAGTTTATCACCGACATAGAAAGCGAGGTCCTCACGTGAACCCAACAACCCAACTGGCGGCGGCCAAAGCAATCAGCGGAATTACAAAGAGTGATCAAGCTTTGAATTCCTGTCATTTAGCGAAGCAGCTTGAAAAAGCCGGTGAATACGAAGCAGCTTGCGACGCGCTAGAGGAGTTCTGGCCGGAACGAACGATGCCCCCAACTGTAGAGGGACTTGAACCTCATGCTGCAGCTGAGGTGCTACTCAGGGTAGGCGCTCTATCGGGATGGCTCGGCAGTGCTCGTCAAGCTAAAGGCCAGGAAAGTGCGAAAGACTTCATTACGCGAAGCATAGAAAGCTACGAAAAGCTTGGGCTCGTCGAAAGGGTTGCCGAGGCTCGCTCCGATCTCGCGCTGTGTTACATGCGAGAAGGGGCATTTGATGAAGCTAGGATTAATTTTAAAGAGGCTTTGAATAGGCTGGGAGATGAGGCCAGCGACTTGAGGGCCACTATTCTAATTCGTGCCGGTATCGTGGAAGAGAGAGCGGGCCGATTCACTGATGCCCTTCAGTTGTATAAAGAATCAGCTCCTCTCGTCGAAGAGAGTCCTGAAGACTCTTTGAAGGGCAGTTTGTATCTTAATCTCGGAGCGGTTTACACACGACTGGCAGAAGCGGAAGGACGAGAGGACTATCGCGATCTCGCTTTGATCCAATACGCGGCTGCAAGCATTCACTTTGAGCAAGCAGGACACATGCGACAATGTGGCCGCGTTGAGAATAATCTTGGCTTTATTTACCAAAGCATCGGACGCTTCTCTGAGGCACACGAACATATCAGTCGCGCGCGTGACGTTTTCGTAGGGCTCGGTGATCAGGGATGCGTGGCTGAGGTAGATGACACGCGCGCACGCGCCCTTCTAGCCGAAGGCCGTTATCTCGAAGCAGAGAGGTATTCGCGTGCCGCCGTTAAGAAACTCGACAGAGGAGACGAGTGTTCTTTGCTGGTAGAGGCTCTCACCACCCACGGGGTTACGCTTGCGCGTTTGGGAAACTATTCCACTGCCCGCTCAGAACTGAATCGAGCTATCGAAGTTGGCGAGAACTGTGGAGATCTCGAAGGCGCAGGCCGTGCCAGGTTGAGCATCCTCGAGGAGCTCTCAGGCCAGACCTCCGCCGAAGAAATGGCTTCAATTTATAAGTCTGCGTTCGAGACGTTGAGGCGATCGCAGGATCCTTCGGCGATCCATCGGCTGTTTGCCTCTGCCGCGACAGTCATAGACACATTCGAGGCAGGGGCGGGCCATCGCACAGATTTGAAATCGGCGAGCTGGGAAGGCTTCTCATTTAAGAAAGAGTTGCATGCGTTCGAGAAGACTCTGATCGAACGGGCGTTGAGGGACGGCGGCGGGTCGGTAACAATAGCCAGTCGCCTACTCGGTTTCAGGCATCATCAAAGTCTAATCTCGTTAATAAACACACGACATCAAGAGTTGCTTAAAGCGCGATCGGTAGTTCGGAAGCGAAGACGGCACATCGTCTCGAAGCCAAAAGGCAGAAAGAAGACAGGGACAATCCAGGCAAGACCGGATGCGAGACAAATCTCTGTATTACACGTTGAGGACAACAAACAGGTCGCACACGTCGTTAAGGATTTTCTCATTTCGGAAGGAATGGAAGTCTACTCATGTGGAAACGGAATGACTGCGCTGAGAATACTCACGGGTGACACTCGGTATGACGTGGTAATTGTAGACAACGATCTGCCGGGACTCAGCGGTCTTGAATTAGTGCGACGACTCCGCAAAATTACGCATCGCCGCAAAACACCGATCGTCATGCTTTCAGGAGATGAGATCGAGACTGAAGCTTGGCGCGCAGGAGTCAAGGCTTTCCTACACAAGCCAGAGGGAATAGATCAACTCTCTTCGACCGTAAAGAGACTGTTCGCACAACCGAAAGGGCGAAGAGATGGCTAAGATGCGAGATTGGACCGGAGTTAATGTGAGTGCTTCGGTACTTGTTCTGGCTTGCTTAATTGTCTTTTGTGCGACAGCCGTTGCACAACCAAACAACGCGCAGAAGCCGGTGGTGAAGGCTACAGATGGTAACGTCAGACCCGCCAAAGATCCCGAAGCCGAACGAATCCTAAACGAGCGCCGAGCCAATGCCCAATCAGTCCTGATCAATTTGGCTGCCGATGCGCGTAACTTCAGCGACCAGACGCTACGGGCGCGCACCCAGGCACGTATCGCCGACGCTCTTTGGGGGGCGGACAAGGAACGAGCACGCACAATGTTTCGCGCTGCCTGGGATGCCGCTGAGATTGCGGATCAAGAAGGGCGGGAGCGCCTCCAGCAAGACATTCGTCAGCAACGGAGTAAGACAGGCGGTCAAGGCTACGCGGTCGCGTCGCCTCCCAACATCCGCCGCGAAGTATTGCGGCTCGCCGCTCAACGCGATCGCGCATTGGGTGAAGAGTTATTAGGCAAGTACAAAGAGCAGACGGAACGGGAAGCTGGCGACCTGAAGAACGTTTCACGCAATGCTCTGAGCGTTGACGAGAGGACTAGTCAAAGACTGATTCTCGCGGGCCAGTTACTCGATGCCGGAGACACTGAACGGGCTATGCAGTTTGCGGACCCGGTGTTGAGCGAAATCAATATGCAGTCCATCGACTTCCTCTCGACCCTGAGAGAGAAAGACTCAGCCGTTGCTGACCAGCGGTACGCGGCGATGTTGGCAAACGCGGTCGCCAGTTCACAGTCAGACGCTAACACGGTGTCTATGCTTTCATCGTATATTTTTACTCCGCATCTGTATCTTGCGTTTCAGGGCGCCGGATTCTCAAGTTCGCAAATGTCGCGGACGCCTGTTCTTCCTAACATCGCAGCCGGATTGCGTGATGCGTTCTTTCGCGCCGCCGCGAGTATTCTCATGCGGCCGTTGGCCGCGCCCGGACAGGACCAGACGACGGCGGGTCCCGATGGTCAATACCTGGTGATCAAGCGCCTGCTGCCTTTGTTTGAAACGTATGCTCCGCAGGAAACAACTACGGCATTGCGTGGTCAACTGGAAGCCCTGGCATCGGTCGCGAGTAATAATGCAAAGCAGCGCGATGATGAGTCGTTGAACAGAGGACTTGCCCCGGAAAAACCTGGCTCGGATCGCGAACAATTGCTTCTGGATCGGATCGATCGGGCGAAGACTTCCGCTGAACGGGACCAACTCAATTTGCAACTCGCTTTGTTCTTGGCTGGCAAGGGCGAAATACGCGCGCGCGATTACGTTAACAAGATAGATGATACCGAGACGCGCAACAGTGCGCTGGCATATATTGATGGCTCGATGGCCTCTCAGGCCATCAGTAAGAAGGACACGGATCGCGCTCTTGAGCTTGCCCGCACCGGAGAATTAACGCATTTGCATAGGAGTTGGCTGCTGGCACAGGCCGCAAAACTACTTGTCAAAACTGATCGTGATAGGGCGTTAAGTTTGATCGATGACGCTGTGTCTGAGGCGCGACGAATTGACGCCTCCGATCCCGATTCTCCCCGCGCATTCTTCGCGGCGAGTAACGCGCTGCTGACGATCAATCGGGCTACTGCCTGGGGTGCGATGAGCGATGCCATCAAAGCGGCGAATTCGGCTGAGAAGTTTAGCGGTGAAGACGGCCACTTGACCCTTCGGATTATTACCAAGGGAATGAACGCAGTCTCTTCAAACCCGGTCGCCGACTTTGATGTGGCCGGAATCTTCGACGCGCTGGCTACGGAAGACTACGAAAGAGCGTTGGAATTGGCGCGCGGTTTCGAGCATGAAGCCCCGCGCGCCAACGCCGTGATCAGTATTGCGCGTTCTGTTCTGGAGCAGAGAAAGAGATAATGTGCGACTGTTATGCGGTCCGAGTTGGTTGTGGTTGATGAGACCACCTCTGATGCAGAGCATTAGGTAGGAAATTCATCTGTTAATCCATAGATGGCTCGCTCTTCTCTGTAGTGAGAGGATCACGTTTTCGTTTAGGCACGGCCTCCCGCCCGGACATAGGGAGTTGACCAGTGCCGCCGGGGCCGTCGTGAAAACGGTGGGGTGCACGACGGCCTCAGCTTCTTGAGTTTTTGGAGATTGGTGACAACACTAGCTAAGAGTTACAAAGGAACACCGCGAACGTTCTCGGTGTCTATTTGAAAATAGTTTCTGGTTCAATCACAAAGGAGTGCCCCTCATGGCAGGACTTCACCCTGTTCCCGTCCGCATGATTCGTTGGACGAGTTTATCCGTTTGCTTTGTATTGGTTCTCTCCGTAATCGGCGGCGTTCCATTTCCAGCGGCGAGCAGCAAAGAATCAATTCGTGCTCGCTACCAAGGAAACGTACAGCACGGAATTGAGAGGCGAGTAACTCCTCCGCCATCGCGCACTGGCCCACCAGCCGCGAATCTCCCCGATCTGAATGAAGTGCGGCATGCCAGAGTTGAAGCGCCGCGAGCGGCTGTTACTTTGTCTTCTACAATGCGCTCGCGACGCAAACCGCTTCAGTCGAGAAACGGAAGACGAGTCGGAGATCCATTGCCAATTGTCAGGCCGACGCCAGTGGCGACGCCCAGCGCGTTGCCAACACCTCGCGCATTAGCGACGCCAACTGCATTGCCAACTCCAACGGCGGAAGAATTCGCGAGTGCGAAAGCCCGCAGTGGTCCAATTCTTCTCGCTTATAGTCCGTCTAGCCGCGAACGGTTGCAGCCAAACTGGCTCTCGCGGCTTGTGACTCCTTATTCCTTATTACCAATTTCAGATTCTCCCGCCAGTTTGTGGTCGGCATCCGCGACAACCTTTGATGTTATTGCGGCGCCGATTCCGCAAGCGGGGGGATCAAAGATAGTTTTCGCTAGCAGCCGCGATGGTTTCATGCAGATCTATGTAATGAATTCGGATGGAACAGGTCAGACGCGCCTAACAATTGATGGCAGTAACAATGAGAATCCGCGCTGGTCGCCTGACGGTACGAAGATTCTGTTTCAAAGCGATCGCGATAACCAGGGAAGCGGCAGTTACGATATCTACGTGATGAACGCCAACGGTAGTGGGCAAACGCGCCTGACTACGGATGCAAACGATGATAGCGCCGCTTCGTGGTCGCCTGATGGAACTAAGATCGTCTTCCAAAGCTTGCGCAATGGTGTGAACTATCAGGTTTACACAATGAATGCGAACGGGAGCGGTCAGACAAATATAAGCAACAACGGAGCAAATGAGACGCAGCCGTCATGGTCGCCAGATGGTGTGAAGATCGCATTTGCAAGCGATCGCGATCAGCCGGGGTGTCCAAGTATCTACGTAATGAATTCAAACGGCACAAATCAGATTAGACTCACTTACAGCGGCACAGGACTCCGAGATGAACAACCGGTATGGTCTCCAAACGCTTCCAAGATTGCGTTCACGAGTACGCGCGACAGCTCGACTGATACCTGGCAGGAGACCGATGACGACGGCAACTACATTACGAAGTCGCGGCTGAACATTAATAAAGAAGTTTATGTAATGAACGCTGATGGAAGCGGTCAAACACGACTCACTAACAACCTTTCAAATGATGACGCCGCTACCTGGTCGGCGGATGGTGCAAAGATAGTCTTTCGCAGCGAACGTGAACGCGACACATTCGATCCCACAGCGCAAATCTGGACGATGAATCCAGACGGCAGCAATCAACTCAATCTCTCAAATAGCGGTGACGGCGATTACAGTCCAAGCTGGACAAACGGCGCTGCCAATCAAGCACCTGTGGCGAATAGTGGCGGGCCATACAATGGGATGGTTAGTCAGAACGTCCCGTTTAACAGCAACGGTTCGTTCGATCCCGATGGCACCATCGTCAGCTATTCATGGAATTTCGGGGATGGCGGCACAAGCTCGGGCGCAGCGCCGACTCATGCCTACAGCGCTATCGGAAATTTCACTATCACCTTAACCGTTACAGACAATGTCGGAGCGCAAGGAACCGCCTCGACCACCGTTAATATCTCAGCTTCGTCTAGCGATCAGTTTGTGGCTAACTTTCTTCAGTGGGGTTTAGGCCGAACTCCGACTTCGGACGAGAGTTCCTATTGGACAGATATCTTGCGCGCGGCTTATCCCCAAGGCCAGACGTCGATGATGT
>DASQYL010000479.1:0-6195 GCA_035639235.1 Pyrinomonadaceae bacterium
CGATCGGCAACGCGCTTACGTCGTCGGGGCGCGCGGGTTGATTCTGGAGACGCACAACGGCGGCGAAAGATGGACTCAGCTCAGCACTCCGACCAAGGATCATCTCTATTCGATCACTTTTGCGCCCGACGACGAGCGTCATGGATGGGCTGTCGGCACGTATGGCTGCATCGTGAGTACCAGCGATGGCGGCAGGTCATGGTCGCTGCAAAAATCGTCGGCACGCGTTCACCTCTACTCTGTATCGTTTGCAAATAAGAACGTCGGCGTGGCTGCCGGCGATCAAGGCATCCTGCTGCGCACGAATGACGGCGGCCGGCATTGGAAAGAAGTAGTGCGGCTGTCGTCGCTGCCGTTCACGGGCGTCGCCTTCATCAACGTGAAGCGAGCTGTGGCCGTTGGTTATGGCGGCCATCTGCTGATGAGCGAAGACGAAGGTCAGACATGGGAACCGTCAGATACTTTGGTGACGCAAGACCTGCTATCGGTTTACTTCGCGGACGAGCAACACGGCTGGATCACCAGCAACGACGGCACGGTCTTCAGCACGGCGAATGGCGGCAAGCTCTGGCTGCCGACGAGTGTCAAAACCAATCCGCGTCTGGTCACGGTTTACTTCGCCGATGCCGATACAGGTTGGACCGCGGGCAATGACGGGTTAGTGCTGCGCAGCGACGATGGCGGTCTTGGGTGGTTGCGCTTGACCGAAGGCAGCCGCGACGATATCGCGGATATTTTCTTTCTCGACAGCTCGCGCGGCTGGGCTGTCGGCGCGCGGGGAAAAATTATGTCCACGCGATCGGGTGGCAAGACCTGGACGCCGCAAATCTCCGGCACGAGTGCACATCTCGATGCAGTTACGTTTCTCGATGAAAAGAACGGTTGGGCTGTCGGAGACCAGGGAACAATCCTGCACACTGATAATGGCGGCGCGATCTGGTTCAAGCAGGAAGCCGACACCCTTCAGCATCTGCTGGGCGTCTGTTTCATCAACGACAAGTTGGGCTGGGCGGTGGGCTCGAGCGGCTACATGCTGAAGACTGAAGATGCCGGACAGACGTGGCAGATCCAGCCGGCCGTGACTAAAGCATGGCTCGAAGACGTGAAATTCACCGACGAGAATCATGGCATCGCCGTCGGCTCTGGCGGCGCGATCATGCGCACCGAGGACGGCGGCAAAACCTGGAAAGATGTTTCAGTGAATCTGCGCGAATGGCTGCACGCAGTTGCGTTTGCGGACGCTGCGCGCGGTTACATTGTCGGTGAACGAGGAATCATTCTGCGGACTGACGACGGCGGCAAAACCTGGAAGGATTCCGAAACAAATGTGAAGACTAACCTGTTCGCGATTTCGTTGGCCTCGCGTGACGACGCACTGATCGCCGGCGATCAGGGCATCGTGTTATCGACGACAGATGCCGGCGTGACCTGGCAGTTACAACCGACGCTGACGACCTCGACCTTGTTCGCAGTCGCTTATCGCGGTGGCCCAAACGCCTGGATCGCCGGACGTGGCGGCGCAATTCTGCGACGCTTGACGGATTTGGCCACCGTGAAAATTTCAGTGCCAAAGATTCTTCCCGGACGCGAGCCGCCAAAATTGAAAGACGAAACCCCGCCGCAACTGAACTTCGATAACGAGGACATTCCCAAGGCCGTGCCACCGGTGAGAAAGCCCTAACGCTCCGGGCTAATCGTTCGATATACGTGCGCCACCTCACATCCGCTCGCCATGAACCAGCCTAGAATTGGAGTACAATTAACCCGGGAGAGGAATCTTTTCAGATGTCACAGCAAGCGATGCGCGAAGATCCGAAAGCAACCCGATCTGAAAGCGACTCGATGGGCGCGATTGAAGTAGCCGCTGATAAATATTGGGGCGCGCAGACCGAGCGGTCGCTACATCATTTCAACATCGGTTATGACGTAATGCCGCGCGAGATGATTCGTGCCTTTGGCATTCTCAAGAAGGCGTGCGCGATCGTTAATAACGAGCTCGGCAAACTGCCGGACCAGAAGCTGCAGCTGATTGTGCAGGCGAGCGACGAGGTGATCGAAGGGAAGCTCGACGCGCAGTTTCCTTTGCGCGTTTGGCAGACGGGCAGCGGCACGCAGACGAACATGAACGCCAACGAGGTGATTTCCAATCGGGCGATCGAAATCGCCGGCGGCGTGATGGGCAGCAAGAAACCGATTCATCCGAATGACGACGTGAACATGTCGCAGTCCTCGAACGACACGTTTCCGGCGGCAATGCACATTGCGGCGGCGGAACAGATGAATAAGTTGATTCCGCGCGTGCGCGAAGTTCGCGACGCGATCGATGCCAAGGCGAAAGAGTTTGCCGACGTCGTGAAAATTGGCCGCACCCACTTGCAGGACGCGACGCCTTTGACGGTGGGCCAGGAAATGTCGGGCTGGGCCAGTCTTTTGGAACGCGACGTTACGCGCCTGTCGGAAGCGCTCGACGGACTGTACGATCTCGCGATTGGCGGGACGGCGGTCGGCACCGGCTTGAATGCTCATCCTGAATTCGCCGAACGCGCCGCCAAGAAGATCGCCGAACTCACCGGTCTTCCCTTTAAATCTCATCCGAACAAATTTGCCGCTCTCTCGGCGCACGACGAAATCGTTTTTGCCAGCGGCGCAGTCAAGACCTTGGCGGCGTCTTTGATGAAGATCGCGAACGACGTTCGCTGGCTGGCATCGGGTCCGAGGTGCGGTTTGGGGGAACTAGTCATTCCGGAAAATGAGCCCGGCTCATCGATCATGCCGGGCAAGGTTAATCCGACGCAGAGCGAAGCGATGACGATGGTCGCGGTCCAGGTGATGGGCAACGACGCGGCGATTGGCTTCGCCGGCTCGCAGGGAAACTTTGAATTGAATGTCTTCAAGCCGGTGATGATTCACAACCTCCTCCATTCGATTCGTTTGCTTCACGATGCGTGTTACGGCTTTGTCGAATACTGCATCGCCGGCATGACAATCAATCGCGAGAAGATCGACGAGCACCTGCGCGATTCCCTCATGCTGGTGACCGCGCTGAATCAACACATCGGTTATGACAATGCGGCTAAGATTGCCAAGCACGCGCACAAGAAAGGCATCTCGCTCAAGCAATCGGCAATCGAGTTGGGACTGCTCACCGGCGAACAGTTCGACAGCTGGGTCAAACCCGAAGAGATGACCCATCCATAGAAGTGCAGACAACTCGAGCGGTGCCGCAGCCGCCACGTTTGGTTGATTGCCGTCAGACGTCATCCACGTCATACATTTCAAACGAAATAGCGACAACTCCAATAGAATTCGCCATGACTTCGCTCAGCATTGGCGAAAACACCCGTTGACAACCACGTTACATGCTAGTAGAACCTCATCGAATACTTGAGTGAACCATTCAGTCGCGCGAGAAAAATAGCTGCGACGAATCGGCGCCTCACTCGCGGCGAATTAGCGTGGATCAAAGATCAGACTCGCAACGGATTGCTCACTACCGCATTATTCAGAAACTCGGCGCAGGCGGGATGGGCGAAGTGTTTCTGGCCGAAGATACGAAACTCGGGCGCAAGGTCGCCATTAAGACGCTGCCGGCAAAATCGATTGACGACGCGCACGCGCGGCGGCGACTGGTGCGCGAAGCCAAAGCGGCGGCCACCCTCGATCATCCGAACATCTGTTCCATCTACGAAGTCAACGAAGATGGCGATTGTCTCTTCATCGCCATGCAGTACATCGAAGGCGAGACTCTCGCCGAGCGATTGGTGCATTCGTCGCTGACGACTGATGAAGTGCTCGACATCGGAATTCAAATCGCCGAAGCGATCTCTGACGCGCACTCGCGGGGAGTCATTCACCGCGACATTAAGCCGCACAACGTGATCGTCAACACCCGCGGTCAGGTTAAGGTCCTGGATTTCGGTCTGGCGCGCATGGCCCAGACAGAGCGCACCAGCAATCCTGAAGCTAAGACTGAGACGCAACTGACCGAAGAGGGTTACATCGTCGGCACAGTTGCTTACATGTCGCCCGAGCAGTTGAAGGGAATGCCGGTCGATACGCGGAGCGATATTTTTTCGCTCGGCGTGCTGCTCTACGAATGCGCGGCGGGTAAGGCTCCATTCACGGGCGGCAGCAAAGTTGAAATCTCATCGAAGGTTTTACAGGTAGAGCCGCGCAAACCTTCAGAATTGAATCCACTGATTCCGCCGCTGCTCGAGAGAATTATTCTCAAAGCGATGGCCAAGGAGGTGGCCGATCGTTATCAGACAGTCGACGAGTTACTGCGCGATTTGAAAGACGTGCGCGCGTCGATGTCGGGCGCTACGGAGTTGTTGCCGAGCGTAACGAGGCCTTCGTCAACGCCAAGCTTTACCGAAACGGCGCGCAACGCCCTCAACTTAAGATGGGTGCAGGTATTGCTGGCCGCGTTGGTGTTGCTGATTATCTTCGGCTTCGTCGGCCTGCGCGTGTGGCGCGCTTCGCCTTATCAACCAACGACGGACGCGAAGGTCTGGTACGACCAGGGGCTGTCGGCGTTGCACGCGGCTACATATTTTCAAGCCAGCAAGGCCTTAAATAAGTCGGTGGCGCTGGATTCGCAATACGCACCGGCGCACGCGCGACTGGCTGAAGCTTATTTGGAAATCGGCAACACCGAGCAAGCCAAGGATGAAGTGCTGGCGGCGAACTCTTTGGCAGCCAGACGCAGCCTGGCTACCAATGACCAGCTTTATCTTGACGCAATCGATGCGACGACGCGGAGAGATTTTACAGCGGCGATTGCCAGTTATCAGAAAGTTGTGAATCAAGCGGCGGGGGCTGACAAGGCCGATGCTTATGTCGACCTCGGGCGCGCTTATGAACGAAACGAGCAGCACGACCAGGCGATCGAGAACTATTTGAATGCGATCAAGCTTGACGCGCAATCGGCGGGCGCTCTGCTGCAATTGGGCATCGCCTACAGTCGCAAGCGTGATGTAGACAATGCGGAAAAGGCCTTCAAGCGGGCTGAAGACATTTACCAGATTCTGACCAACCAGGAAGGATTGGACGAAGTAATCTTTCAGCGCGGCGTGCTCTTTTCAAATACCGGCAAAGCGTCGGAAGCCAAAGCTGAATTGGAGAGAGTGCTGGAAATCTTGAAGAGCCAGCCGAATGACTATCAGTTCACCAGAAGCGAACTAGAGTTGAGCATCGTCTTCCGCGACCTCGGCAACATCGAGCGCGCTAAAGAACTGGCGGGTGACGCGATTCGAGTGGCGCAAACCAACGGCCTGAAAAATCTGGCGGTGAACGGACTAATTGATTTGGGCTTGGCTTACATCAGCAGCGATTTTGACACATCGACCAACTACATTCAGCAGGCGCTGGAACTCGCGCGGCAAAATAAATTGCAGGTTGCGGAGATGAGAGCGCATTTGTCTTTGGGCCGCGTGTACTATCTTAAGAACGACAACGATGCCGCTATCTCCGAACTGCAAACAGCGCTTAATTTTTATAGGCCGGCCGGCTATCTCCGCGAGACCGCCCTCGCGCTAACCTTGCTGGGCCGCGCCTATCAGGACAAGGGCGAAGACGATACCGCGTTGAAGGTGATCCAGGAGCAAAGCGAGCTGGCGAAGCAAGCCAACCTCGAAGGAGGCATCGCCGATTCGCACATGAGCCTGGCCCTGGTGCTCGGCTTGAATCAGGAGAAGTATACCGAAGCGCTCGCACACCTTGAAGAGAAGCTCAAGATTGATGAAGCACATCACTCTGAACGACTGATGGCCCAGGATCAAATCAAGCGCGGTGATTTTCTCTGGCGATTAGGAAGATACGATGAAGCGCGGTCGGCGCTCGATGCCGCGTTTGAGTTGGCGAACAAGAAGGAAGCGCAAATCAATTCAGTGCTTGCCGGGGTACCGTTAGTCCGATCCGCGATCGCCCTGAGTCAAACTCAATATGCGGAAGCGAAGAAGCAGGCCCAACTTGCGTTGGATTTGAGTGAGAAGATTCCGGACACGGCGGCCCAGGCGAAGCGGGCGTTGGGCCTGGCCGAAGCCTTGTCCGGCTCAGCGGCGCAAGGACGGAAGCTTTGCGACGAAGCTGTCGCAGCGGCGCAGGCGATAAAGTCTCGCCAGCTCATCACCAGCGCGCAACTGTCGCTGGCCGAAGCAATGCTCCTTAACAAAGAAACCGCGGCGGCGCTCCAGA
>DASQYL010000480.1:0-11404 GCA_035639235.1 Pyrinomonadaceae bacterium
CTTCATAGGAGCGCATGCCCTGGGCGCGCGCAAGGAAAACCAGAGTGGTGCAATTGCGCTCCCGGGCGCGGTTCGCGATCTCCCGCAAACTCTGCTCTTTCGTCATCAGGACCGCCATCGGGACCTTGGTAAAGCCTGGCAAGGACAGGTGGTCGGCGGTTATTAGATCTTCGCCAATGATCTCCGGGTGACGCGAAGCTAAGCCCGTTGAAAGAACCGCGCATCGGTTACCCACCGCCCCACGATCAAGAGACGGGTCCAATACCAGGGCTATGCGGTGTGTTTGGGCCAATTGATCGACGGTTGCCTGGGCGTCGCCGTTGCCGTTTTCGGTGTTTGAAGCTGTCAAATTCATTATTCAGTCTCCTCTTCCTAACTAAAGCCTCCCGAGGCAGTTTTCTTGCCCCATTAGCTTGACCATCCCAATCCTTGTTGAAGACTCGTCTCTCAGGCAGCGCCGCAAAAGGCGAGCGCCGTCACCGGTTATGCCGCCAAAGAAGATCATCGGTGGAGCTCCAAAGCGATGTAACGTGCTCAACCCGTAAAGGCTTCGCGCCGTTTCAGTGGTGACGCAGGCGTCGGCTTCAACTCGTTGGCAACGGATTGCGGCATCGGCATTGCTCAGGGCATTGATTATCACCACGGGCAAATTTCGAATTAACGTTGCCGGCGATGGGTGGCTGAGAACCCGCGCGCCGGAGATGTCTTTACGAAGCGACACCACCGACTCCGGGCGACATGCTAGTTGCATCTCATCCAATGCCAACGTGATCTGAAACATAAAGGGCAACGTATCGGTATTGGTGAAGAACAATTCGTGCTGTTTGAAATAAACGGCACACGTCCAGAAAACATTCAGGACGCCTTCGTTATTCCGAGTCTTCGCGTAATGGATTGCTTGCTCGGGCGTTTCGCAGGAAACAGTGCTGGCCTTGCGAGCAATACTCATCGCCCGGTGCCAGTGCTCGGCAGCCTTCAGAATGTTTGTTCCGGCTGGCCCAAGCGCGTAGCTGTTCACGCGACGCACGAGATCAGATTGGAGCGCTGTCTGACACGCTTCCGCGGTTTTTGGCAGGCCATCCATCACAGGAAAAACAGAGAGATCATCGATCGCAGTTTTCATGACGTCTATTCCGGTCAGGGCACGAACGGGTTAATCAATTCTGCTAACTGAAACTCACGTCGCCCGATGAGCGCCGAAACCGCAGCGATGTCTCGGTCGAGCGGACGATCTTCATCCAAAAATGAGCTTACCCTGCGGATCGCGCGAAACACCGGCTGCGTGCCATGGCCGAGATTATTACCGCCATCTCGCAAGTCGACTGCCTGCGCCGCCGCTAGCAATGTCATAGCTACTACGTCGCGAAGCATTTCCACGATGTCAAAGGCCGTCATGGCAGCGTGCGTGCCTAGGCTGACGACATCCTGGTTGAATTGTTCGGTTGGCATCGTGTGAATACAACTGGGTCCGCTGAGGTGGCGAATTGCGGTGACTGAACTTGAATGGCTCAGTTGAAGCCCCTTGAATCCTTGGTAAAGTCCGACTTGAGGACTCAACGAATCGGGTAAACCGTTCGAGAATCGTGAGTCCATTAGCAGGCCGACCAACGAATGCAACCAGTTCGCGATGTTGCAAAGGTCGAGCTTCAGACCGTCCATCGCTCGGCCAATGTGCGCGCCGTAGAAGTTCCCGCTGTGCAGAACATCTCCACTCACAGGATCGACCAGTGGGTTGTCGTTCGCTGAATTGAGTTCTCGTTCGATGGTCTGTTGAATCTGACCAAGCGTTTCACAGACCGGGCCCAGGCCCTGAGGCACGCATCGCAGGGAATATGGTGACTGCACCGATTCTGAGGCGACTTCGACGGTGTGAGAGTCGCGTGCTCGGCTGCCCAAGACCGCCAGTCGTTCACGGATTTCTTCCAGCCCCACGGCCAGTTCGGAACCTTCCAACAGAGCCCGGAGCCGATCTGCGACGGCAATCTGTCCAGGATGATTCTTGATGGTGTGAATGCGTGCGTCGTAATAGTCTGGGGAGGACTTCAGCGCCTCGGCAATCATCGCAATCGCCACAAGGCTAAGGCTGAAGAGATATCTTGCCTCCTCGAAAACGATCGCCGCGATACCTGTCATCATGGTCGTGCCATTGACCAGGCCGAGTCCTTCCTTCGGTTCGAGGGCCAGCGGCGCTAGCCCTTCCTGGCTCAACGCTTCGGAAGCCGGCATGATTTCTCCTCGATAGCTCACCATCCCTTCGCCGAGAAGCGCGCGCGCAATTTGCGCCGAGGGAACTAAGTCACCGCTGGCTCCGACTGAACCCCAGCGAAGGACAACTGGCGTTATTCGCCGATTTAGAACTTCCAGCAAACGCTCGACGATGATTGGCCGCACGCCCGACCAACCTTGAGCGAGCGCATTAGCGCGCGCGATCATCGCCGCACGTACGATGGTGATCGATAATGTCGGACCGGTGCCCGCCGAAAGAAAACGCAGAAGATTGGTCTGATGAAGAGCTAACTGTTCGGGCGGAATCAAATATTTGGAATTTCCGCCGAAACCGGTGTTAACACCATAGACCGTTTCGCCATTGGCTATCTTCTGTTCTAACCGCGTCCGGCCGCGTGCGAGCATTGCGCGGCACGCGGGATCTATCTTGGTGCGCAAGAAGCTGCGTGCTATGCGGATCAGATTTGTGATTGTCAGTTGATTTCGGTGAGAAATCTCAACAACAGGATTGTGGTCACGTTTAGGTGAATATTCAGTAGGCTCTTCAGCCTGAAGAGCCGTCGCAAAAACATCTTCTTTCATTCTCGTCTCCTTTTTCCAAGCGGGCGCTGATACTAGAGACGGAATGCAAATGACCTCGTTTGACAACGCATCGATGCATTAGCCAAGATGCGAATGCAAAATGGCCCGCTCTAGTGGGTCGTTCGCGCGGCGTTCCGAGACGGGGTCTCAATTCCATTCTCGGAGCGCCGTTTTGTCTGGTGGCTTTTCTCATTTGCTCAACCGCGCCTAGATGCCAACTCCGGACAATTGTCTATATACTCGCGTATTGTCTAAAAGTCAAGATATTACTCGTTGTCCATATTGCTCTTGACAAGTCATAGCCAGGTAAGTTAGGGTGTGGCCTATGGAGAATGGGTTCGCCGAAGCGTTGCGCCGATATCGCGAAGCAAAAGGGTTGTCGCGAGCCGACGTGGCAAGTTTAGTCGGGCTCGACGCTAGTTACATTCACCGACTCGAAAAAAGTAATCGCCGGCCGAGCCGCAAGGCGGTGTTGGCGATGGCCGACGCCCTAGACCTAAACGACGAGACGGTCAGCACCTGGTTGTTTGCGGCTGGTTACGGTCCTTTGCCCATTTCAACCGAGGTGAATGCCGCGGGAGATAGTCCTACGATCGAAACGGCGGCCCATCCCGCGCATCGCGGTGCGAGCAAGACAACCGCGGCTCGCCAGAGGGCGAAACTCGAAGCGATTGGTTTTGAGCACGGGGCGCTAAATCGATTAGCACAGGCTGTTGATGTTTCGTCGATTAAGCAGCGGAAGCGGATTTCCGCAATCGTCTCGGCAATGCTGCATACGATTACCGACAGCCTCGAGACGCGCATAAGCAGGGCCGTGATTCCTGCCGCGGGTCGTTCTTACGGCGGCGCAATGTCGTCGCAGACAAAGCAACGTCTTTTGATTCGTGCGATAGCAGAGGCGGTCGGATGCGGAATTCACGAAATCGTTCTGGTACTGGCGCCTCAAATGGACAATTTCTTCTTCACGCCTTTGAAAGAGGCGTTCGAAATAACGGGTGTTGGTTTGGTAAATCTGCGTTTCTGCACTCAGGCAAGTCCCAGCGGTTTGGGTGACGCAATCTTGACAGCCGAGCCCCTAGTGGGCAAACAGCCCTTCGCCGTTCTTTTGCCCGATGATGTGATCAATTCGAACACAGCCCGATCCACGACGACACAACAGCTGCGCTTTATGATCGACGCATTCCAAAAAGTGCCGGGTAGCAATCTGGTGGCCGTGACTCCAGTATCAAAGCGGAAGATGGCTAAGTACGGAGTAGCCGAAATTGGCGAAGGGCCAGCAATCGATGGATCGCTCACTATACGAAAACTAATTGAAAAGCCCGACCAAACACACTCAATAATAAGTTCTCCAAACGCCCTAGGCATCGTAGGTCGTTATCTTCTCCAACCGGAAGTCTTCGACGTTCTGCGGAATCTGCGAAAACAACGGCCAGCCTCCTTGGAGCTAACCGCCGCGCTGGAGGTGATCCGCGAAAAAGACGGCGGCACCCGTGCTTTCCCTCTGAGGGGTGCGCGCCGGGACGTCGGTGAAATGTTTGAGCAGGCGACCGAAGCGTTGGGATAGTTAAGGTTTGCAAGTACTGACACAGAGTAGCTAAACAGTTATGCCCATCTTGACTTCCACAGCGAAATATCATAAGAAGCAGTTCGCCTTACATTCATTCGCTTGTTGTATGCTCACATTGATGGGCGCCCCTCCTGTTGCTAGTGGAGGGGAAGATCTTCAAGAATTTAGACATGCAGTCCTCGGAAATGCCATAGGCGGTAATCGCTACCACAAGCGACCAAGGCGTGTTGATAACGGCTATCTATTAATTAGGTTTTTTTACCTGAACAGTTATTACTTCGATCTACTATGCTCATCAATTACCTCAACGATTGGAGCTGCCCATATGGTTCTGCCTAGTGGGGTGAGATTTCATCCACGTGAGATTAATCTCATTTCGAAGGACAGTCGTGCTGTTATTGAAATTGAAGCGCGTGATAACTCTCCACACAATGCCGGGTATAAACTGAACCTTCGCGAATTCGCTCAAGCTGTAGTTCCTTATTTCAATGAGGACTGGGAGGAGTTTGCCCAGCGCTTTGGGATGCGTGCGGGAGGACAAGTAGCGGTAGACGGAATTTTGCGACGGGTGGCATACGCTGGGGCTGAGCATAGTAATGAGCCTAAGCTTCCGAACATTACTGTCCTGCCAAACTTTGAAACGGTCGGACCTGAGAATTCCGCACAGACTTGGACAGTCCTAGGGTCAACCATGGGCCACCAACACGTCGGTGATGCTGATACGCCCAGGATTCAAGAGCTCTACGAATTTCGATCCTATGGAATGATGGTTCTTTGTCGGCCCTCTCAAACCACGGAAATCTGGGTGGCGCGCGCTGGAGATAAGGTCGCAGTTCCCAATGACGCTCAGATGACACTTTACAATTTGGGTGATCGGAACAATCCGTTAATTACGCTCGACTTTGCAAACCCTGGCCGAAATCCTTCTGATAAGACTCCAATCGAAGAATCCGGGCCTGTTCTTCTGGCTTACTACAATGACTTCGAAGTGGTCTTCTTGTTGAACTCTCACTACCTGAGAAATCCAAACGCGCCATCGACGGTTCAGGACGCGTCATCTTTGTCGCGAGAAGAAAGACAGATAAGAATCAACCGAGGCGGGCGTTCAGTGCTCGGGCCTAGTCTGTATGAAAGACTTGCTAGCGACCCGGACGTGATTGGGCAGTTCGCCCGTCTGGGAGTGTCAATCAAGCGGGCCACTAATCAGGCGGTATTGCTGCGGGAGTCGACTCCGCCATTTCGCCTTTACTGTTCTTCGCCGCTCGCGTTGGCTGCTCAGCCGGGCTCTGAAATGTATCGTTATTTCTACCCTCAAACCGATCTGTTTGAGCCAATCGCTGGCAAGACCAGCATGGCTAAGGTCGCGGCAAACGCGGTAAGCGAAAAGGCCAAGGTGATCGGGAACTCAAAGCTTAGTCGCAACGACCCCTCCACGTATGAGATCGTGATCGAGGGCGTTGGAGATTGGGTTGAAAAGACTTATCGTCCTCTGATGAAGCGAACGGCGGAAGAACTCTACAAACGAGTCGAAAGCGGTCAAGAAAGCCGCTATAAGCGGTTCCATGTCATCTATGCGAATGACAGTCGCTGGAAGGATGCTCCTGCTTGGATAACAGATTTGTATCCATGGGAGAGTTACTTGGACAAGGCGGACGCAGATGACTTGGAGCCCTACAGATTCAGCTCGCCCGACGTTGTGTTCGTGGCCACGCCAGACTCTACCCACTCTGAAATTGCGCAGGAATGGTTGTGGAGAAGTCCTCTGGTTTTTGTTGAAAAGCCTTTTGACAGCGATCTTAAAAATGTCCACGAGTTGATGAAAGCGCTTGGGCGCGGACCCGACCCTCTTAACCGGGCTCAATACTGTGACACCCGCGTGCTCGGCCTAGATCATTATCAATTCTATGCTCTTTCGATTTCGCATTTGAGCGCTATGATCGAAGACCATCTGGGCGGCGCGCTAGCAGAGATAAGGTTTTTTTTGGCGGAGGACCGGGCGATTGAATATCAACGCGACCGCTCGCTCCAACACGGACTGACCCTCGATCTTCTTCCTCACTTTCTCGCTCTGCTTACGTACTTCGGCGATATTCGTAGTGTGGACGAGATCCAAGTGCTCGAGGCGGGGCAATACAGCCCCTTAGAAGCGATCAGCAGAGATGAGACTAAGCGCGAGCTAATATCCGAGCGGTTCCATAATGAAACCTGGTCGCGTCTACGCTTTACGTTTCAAGACTATTCAGGCAGTGGTTATCATGTCCCATGTAGCGCTGTCATAGGCAAGGGTTTTGCCGGTGAAGTAAAGTTTCTTGAAGTCAAAGGCCGTAATGGAAATTCAATTAGACTCGATCTCTGCGAAAGAACTGAGGCCGAAGACTATCCATTCAACTCGCTCTTTTTCATGACCAGTGCAGAATTTTTGCATCTCGTGAGGCACAGGGTTGAGGAGATTCAGGACCCTTACGATCAAAAGAATGTCCTTCGCATTCTCTATGATAATGAAGATCCCAATCGAGTGCGTGGGCGGGTGTTCCGCGAACGCTATGCGGACTTAATTAGGGATCTAATGAGCGATACCGGGACAGCCGCTGCCAGCACTCTTTCGCTGACTGAAGGTGAAAGCATCGTTAGCGTTTTGGATCGGATTTGGTGGGCTGTTCAGGACCAAAAGCCTTTCACTCAAGTCGGCCTGAAAGTGATGCACGCTATCTAAATTCTGATGGCCGCCTGTGTTGACTTTGTGAGGATTATGGGATTTTCTAAGGAACGAAACGCGCAATTGTCGTATATGCCCTTTAATAGGCCTGTAAGTTTTGACAGTTATTTCCCCGTCCGACGCGTTGATAGGATTTGCTAGCGAGGAGAATCGATTCAAAGTGCGCCAACCAGAATCTAAACATTCCCGCCGTTTTGCAACCCGTGGAGTTTCAACTTCAACGGTATCGCGGCGGCAACGCCATTTGCGCGCAGATGAGCACAGATCATCGAGCGCGCTTCAGACTCATTCCGGACTTCCGAGTCTGCTGGACGAGTTGCTTCAGCAGGTAGGGGGACTACCGATAAAGATAATAATTCACGGCTGGCCGTCAGACGGCGCGGGTGAGTTTCTGCGCACCTTGTCGGCATTGCTTCGCCCTGTCGACTCCGTCATGTTAATTCCTTACGACGGCTCGATCCAACGAGCGCCCACCGATTTGGAGAGGGCGTTCGTCGTGAATTTCGCGAAGCCTTCTCACGAGCGCATTTACTTGAATACTACTTTTGATATCGGATTCTTTCCTTGTTTGAAGGCAACGATCGAGACTCTCCAGCTTCGCAAGCTCAAAGATCGCAGTCGCGTCATCGTCGTCGACAGCCGCGGAACTGCGGCTCAACGAATGCTTCGATCCGGCCACGAATTCGGGTTTGTAATGTTTCAATGGTCAGGGGGCGATAGGCTGGCACCGTCTGATGAGCGAGCCAAGAGTTTTGCTAGTACCGGCCAACAGCCGCAAAGCTTGAGGAGTTGGCAGTACTGGGAAACCGCCGGCCGTCGGCACTCCTTTAAGAAACCGGACCGGCTGTATGTTCAATTATCAATTTTGCCTGATGGACTTAGAAGATCGCTGGTGTGGCGGCCGGTATTGGACTGCATACCTAATCATTACTATCGACCTGAAAGGACTGATGCCTACGGTGAGTTCCTCGCAATAAAAGTGCGTGAGCGCACTGCGGCGGGCATCAAGGACGTCGCCAAAATATTCGATAGGATCGTTGTGCCAGATGAATATTCGAGTCAGCGTGAATTTGTTGGCGAGGTCGCTGAAGCGATGGCGCGGGTCGAAGAGCTTAAACCAGAAATCGAGCAGCTTGACTTGCGATCGAAGCCGATGGAGTCACGGAGAGAGCTGCTGAGGTTTATTGGCGTGGGTGCGCGGTGACCTCTTGAATCAGGCTAAATAGCGGCTCCGGATCGGACTCTTTCCGCAAATGTCTGATGTGCTCAGGGATGGTCCCACCAAATCTACGCTCTAGATCTGGTTGCTCCAAAACTGTATAAAGGATCACCGGGATGTCCTTGGTTTTTTCATCACTTCGCAAGCGCTCTTGACACCGAAGACCGGCCGTGTGATGGCCCCCTTCTTTAACTTCGTCTGGCGGTCGTTCGACATTCTCGCTAGGCGTCGTCCATTGCAGCATGACGTCCATGATTATAACGTCTGGCGGTTTGGCGGCGATCTTCTTGAGTTGATTACAAAACTCCAGTTCTGTCTTGATTTGACTGATGTGGTAGTAAGGGAAACGTCTTGCAAAAATGTCTTTCATCCAGTCGTACTGAAGATAATCATTTTCGACGATGATGATATTCATTTCCAATTCCTCTAAGGCTTGAGCACGGGTAGAACCAGCTTAATGTCTGTGATCTTATCTGTGGTCGGCGTGACAATCAGTTCTCCGCCGCACGCCTTCATGATGTTATCAACGATATAAAGCCCGATCCCCGAGCCTTCACTCGTTACCCACTGTGCCTGTTCGCCTCTCCATTCTCTTTCAACAACCTTACGAACCTCGTTGTGGCGTATCGGAACGCCTTTATTTGCTGCTGAAATGTGAAACCGCCGAGTGCTGGTTAATCCGCCATAGATTCGGACCACCGTATTATCAAAACTATATTTGCCTGCATTATCTAGGATGTTGCTAATGGCCTGATCAAGCAAGTCGTAGTCAGCTTCTACGTGTTCTGTTTTTAATACGTCAAAAGTCTTGCGGTCAACCTCAAATCTGATGTTGCGTGCCGGATCGAGCAATTGTGTATTGTCAATTGCTGCCTCGATTAACTTCTTCACCAACTCCTGGGGTCGCAGCCTTACTAGTTTAGTAGGTTTTATAGGTTTGTTCTGGGAAAGACTAACAAAGATCCACGTACTCAGCGTGACTTGCATAGCCTTGCGACAGAGTCCACGAATGGGCAGAAGGTTTGCCTTACGCGCCTCTTCGTCAGGTAAGTTTCGCAGAAGTGATTGCACTCTTCCATGTGCCAGAATTACCGGGTGAGAGAGCTGGTGTTCCATGTCCTGATACGTTTGCAATCGCTCTCGTTCGAGGCGATTAATTGTCCCCACATGCTGAGCCAGATATTTGTACAAGCCGAGTTGTTGACCAAGTAGTAGCGCTATGTCGTCGGAATGGTTGGGAAAATCCCGATCGCCAGTGCTGCGAATATCCAGCACACCGTACTTATCCTCTTCGACGCTAATCGGAGCAATCAGCATGTGCTTCGTGTTCGGAAAAGTCGCCGAATAATTTGGGTCCGTGGTCACATCTGAAATACGACGGATCTGCCCGGTGCGAAACACCCAAGCGCCGGCGGATTCTTGCTTAGGGTCATATTGCTGATCGTTGGGCCAATCGCGAACTTGAAACCGGCGCCGTAAACGTTCTTCGATCTTCGCTCGATCGCCATGGGTCCACGCGTCTCCATGAGTCGACGCAAAAAACAATGTGTTCGTTTCAGGGTCAAACAGTCTAACATCCATAATCTCTGCTCCGGAGATTACCGAACTGGTTACTCGCAGGGCCTCTTTGAATATCTGTTGCTCATTCGGCTGTTTTTGTTTTAGCTCATTATGGACAAAGTTATTCAACATTCCGATGCTCCCGACAAGGGATTTCCATGACGCGTTCTCCTCCTGAATCTCTCTGCGATACAGCCAATTGCTCCAGGCGCGCGCAATTTGCGATGCCACCAATTGCAAGAGCTTCATGTCGGCATCCGAAAAATAAAATGGTCCTTTGTTTGTTACGCAGCATCGGATCGCGCCGCGTACGACTGTTCCTTTAACTATTGGTGCAGCCATAAAACTAAGGGGAGGCAAATCTGAACGGCGAAATTCCGTGGCGAAGCGTCTCCGTACCGTTCTATCAAAGTTCAAAGAGTTCTTCCAGGTAATCCCTTTGTATTTTCGCTGAATCGCTTCGCGATCTCGCGTAAAGTGAGCTAGGTCAAAAATGCCTACGGAGGCTGCGTGCTTCAGCACCCAGCCCGTTAATCCTTCAGAGACATCAGCCCTATAGACGGGCTTATCAAAGTGGCCTTTCCAAGTTGTCGCCATTAACTCAAAACTGCCCGGCCTTTCGAGGCGATCCTCGAGAAATATTGAGGTCTCGACGCACTGTAAGGAGTTAGCGACTAGCCTCGCGATTCTTGCTAAAACTTCTTTCACTTTTGCTTTTGACAACGGATGGTCAGGTGACCGGACTTCCGCATCATGTAAGATTCCATTCACCTTATCGATGAGTCTTAGGCTAACCTTGTCGCTAATCGTACGATAAAGCGCTGGCACGACAGATGCCAGTTGTTTAGCCTCTGTTTCTGTGGCCGAATCAAAAGGCGTCGGAAACGTCCTGTACAAATTTAGGGCTCCGCGCCGGCCATCCTCGTAAGTAATAGGGACTATACATATTGTCTTGACATTTGCTTCCTTTAGGAAAGAGTCTTGATATACGCCCTCATCTGCATCCACATCGGACACAATAATAGTCTTCCGATGTCTGACCGCTTCTCCCGTCCTCGATTGCCCTAGAGGCAATCTTCGAAGGTCACATCTTTGCTGCGGAAACCATTGGGCGGCGATGAATAAGTAACGTTTGGAGATATCTTCTTTTCGCCAAAGGATGCAACCAGAAGCATTCAAAGATTCGGCTATGCTGCGAAGCATAACAGAGATGCCCGACAGCTCTTCCTGATTTAACGCGTCTAAGACAAGACTAACGATACGAGGAGTAGTGTCGAAGTTAAGTTCGCTAGACATTTCGCTTACGTCGGCTTGCCAATAGAATAATATGACGAGGCGACAAAGGGAATATCGGAATAATTCCTGGGGAACTACACCTCTGGAAAAACAGAATAATCTGCTGGATGACTTGTAGCACTCATTGCAGTTGGGCCCTTTGGCGTCCCATAAGTCCGAGTGTAAGTACCCCGAAAAAACGGACCATTGAAAAGCAGAGGTTTCCGGGTAGGATGAACGACCCAGGAGGCCTGAATGA
>DASQYL010000481.1:0-9294 GCA_035639235.1 Pyrinomonadaceae bacterium
GCTCAGTGGCGCTCCTGGTGGCAGCTAATTTCGGACATTGGCCCACGGTGAGATTGCGCACGACGGTTGAATTTAGTGTCGTCAGCTTCGTGACAATAGTGAGCGTCAGGATGGCGCTGCGTTATAACCTACGTCGCTTTCGCGAGCGTGGGCACAACGTCAAGTCGCTGATCATTGTCGGCGGTGGCCGACGAGGGCGCGCGTTCGCCGCCCATATCAGACGCCGTCACGATCTCGGCTATAAAATCCTCGGCTTCGTCGATAGCAATCCCGCTTATGCCAATCGCTTGATCGAAGGCGCGAAATATCTGGGCGCCATCGAAGATCTTCCGCGGTTAATGTCGAGTGAGATCATTGACGAGGTCGCCATCGCCCTGCCGATCAAATCTCATTACTCGCAGATCGAACGCGCGGTCGCTTTGCTGGAAGAGCAGGGAATCACCGCGCACGTGCTCTCAGATTTATTTCCTCAAAAATTAGCGCGGGCTCAATCGGTCGATTTCGACGGCATGCCGATCGTAACCCTCGGCAGCGTGCCGCCGTTTAGCTGGCGCACCGAAGCCAAGCGGCTGACAGACCTGTTCGTTTCGAGTGTGCTGCTCGTTGTGTCGGCGCCGGTGCTCGTGCTGGCGGCACTGGCAATTAAGCTTGACTCAAAGGGGCCGGTCTTTTTCATTCAGGAGCGCGTCGGCTTCAACAAACGTCGCTTTCGCATGATCAAGTTCCGCACGATGACCAGCGACGCGGAAGACCGCCTGAAAGACATCGAACACCTGAACGAGAAACAGGGCACGCCGATATTCAAGATCAAAAACGATCCGCGCATAACGCGCGTCGGACGCTGGCTTCGAAAGACGAGCATCGACGAGCTGCCGCAGCTCATCAACGTCCTTGTGGGCGACATGAGTATCGTCGGTCCGCGGCCGCTATCGGTGCGCGACGCGACGCGTATGGAGGAGGCGTGGCAAAAGCGGCGCTTCAGCGTCAAACCTGGTCTGACCTGTCTGTGGCAGGTATCCGGCCGCAGCAACCTTTCGTTCGAACAATGGATGCAGCTCGATCTTGAATACATCGATCACTGGTCACTCGGACTCGATGCCTCGATTCTGCTGCGAACTATTCCCGCAATTGTGCTGGCCCGCGGCGCGAGTTAGCCGCGAAATATCAAATTTCGAGTAAACCTGTGATTGCCCGCAGCGCCAAACTCATCTTCGTAACCGACGTCAGCATTCTGGCGTTGACGATGATCTCCAGTCTCGTCGGCGCGCGCGCGCTTGGTCCAGCCGGTCGCGGCGATTTGCTGGTGGTGGTGCTGTGGCCGCCAGTAATCGCTCTGCTAGCTGGAGCCGGATTGCCGACGGCGCATCGCTACTGGATGGCCAGGGAACCTCAGCGCGTTTCCAGACTGTTTTCCAACGCCGTGGTTTACGCGATTGTGGTGGGACTGATCGCGGTGACGCTCGCGGATTTGGTCGTACCTCATCTGGTTGGCAACCGTTCGCCCCAAGTGATGTTGCTGGTGCGGATCTACCAAATCAACATTCCCGCCGCGTTGTTTCTCGATCTTATGCGGGGTTTGTTGGAAGGTACTCGTCGATTCGGCTGGGCGGGCGCCGCGCGACTCACTTTCTTTGGGGTGCAGAGCTTTGGTTTCGCGATTCTGTGGTTGACAGGTCATCTCACCGTGCCGACTGCCTGTCTAATAATGATCGCGTCGCAAGCGTCATCGATGCTGCTGGCTCTGATCGCAGTGCTCTATCAACTGCGGCCTTCGTGGGAACCGAACTGGAGCGAATTTAAGAACTCGCTGAATTATGCGCTACGTGATTATCCAGGCCTCGTTTCGGACTACACCACCTTGCGTTTGGACCAGTTGATGCTCGGCGGTCTGGGTTCGAGCGCCGCGAATGGCCTCTACGTCATGGCGGTACGGCTCTCGGAAATGACCACGGTAGCGGCGGACGCAATTGCCGATGCGTTGATGCCGGAAGTCGCCGCCGCTGATTCCGCGAAGCGCGCAGAGATGCTGACTGCCCGCAGTCTGCGTCTTGCGATTTACTTACACCTCGCGTTGTTGGGCCCGCTCTGGTTGCTGGCGCCGCTAGTGCTGCGAGTTCTGTACGGTCAGAGCTTCGTTCCGGCCACCAGCGCTTTTCGTTGGTTATTGGTTGCGGCGGGAGTTTGGAGTTGCGGTTCGATCGTCATCAGCGGATTGCGCGGCTTCGGCCATCCCGGCGTGAGCACGCTCGCACGTTTCTCAGCTTCGATTGTCACGGCTGTCACTCTCGTGATGTTACTGCCGCGTTGGGGCATCAAGGGAGCTGCCGTCTCATCTTTGATTGGCTATAGCGTCATGCTTAGCATCGCCCTGTTCGGTTTTGTGAAGACCCGCCGGCTGCGCCTGTGGACAAACTGTTTGCGTCCGCAACGACGCGACATTTTCATTCCAAATTGGCGAACGCTAATTGGAGTGCGCGATAACAGTCCGACAGTTGGTTGATTGAAATATGGAGACGGTCCTCGAGATACAACCACGCAAATCAAACCGCTCGATGTGGGTTTGGTTTGTGCCGCTGGAAGCAGCCGCTGCGTTCACCGTGTTCGCAATTGCCGCGGGCGGCCAGGTGCTACGTACCTGGTTACTGTCGGCGCTGGTGTGGCTGATGACCATGCCGCTGTTCGTGGGACTCGAAGGCGGATTGATTGCCATGATGCTTTTTGAGCCCGTGCGCGGAGTCGCGCGACGCGCTCAATATCTCTTCGTCGATTACTCGGCGCAGGATCCGATCCATCTATTGACGCCTATCGTTACGCTGTGTGCGCTGGTCCTGCTGCTGCGATCGCGCCGTCTGGAGATGTTCGTCGCCACGCCACTGGCCGGCACCGTTTCAATTTTGGGGGCGCTTTATTTCCTGGAGATTTTCAATCCGCTCCAGGGTAGCTTGTTAACCGGATTAGGTGGCGCGCTCTTCATGCTTGTGCCGCTTGTTTGGTTTTACTTTGGGCAGTCAGTGAACGAAGCTTTCATCAACAAGGCGCTGCGTCTAATGGTTCTTGTCGGCATCATCACTTCCGTCTACGGAGTCTATCAACTGCTGTGGGGTTATCCGGCCTTCGAGCAGTACTGGATTGATAACACGGACTTCTACGACTCGATTCAGGTGGGGCACATACGCCGCGCGCTCGCGACGTTCAGCAGCGCGGAGGAGTGGGGACGCTATGCTGAGATCGCCGCCATCGCTGCTTTCGGATTTGTCGCGGGACAGAAAAACGCGCTGCGACGTTTAGCCTGGTTCGCATGCGGCGTTGGATTGGTTGGCGGCGTCTTTCTGACGGGCGAGCGAACAGCGATCTTCGGACTGCTGGCGGGTATCTGCGCCCTCGTTCTCCTGGGAGCTAAGAGTTTTCCACGCGCATTATTGCGAATTGGAATTTTAGTGCTTCCGATTATTTTGATTGTTGCCTTCGTCAATCCACCTTCGGAAGAAGAGATGTGGAGCAAGAGCGATAAGGAAACAGTGAGCACGCTTTTGTCGCATGCGCAGCGTGGCACCTTGAAACCCGCCGAAGAAGAGAGCTTTCAGATTCGGCTTGAGAACTGGACGCATTTGTTGTCCAGCGTGATTCCTTATCGTCCGCTGGGCGCTGGCTTGGGAGCCGGTTCTCTTAGCGAGAATCGTTTCAATACGGAATCGACGTTGCCTCCGATCGACTGTTTCATTCTCGTGGTTGCTATCGCCTGTGGAATTCCCGGCGCACTCTTATTCGTGTGGATATTGGGGCGCAGCACTTGGTTTGCGATTGCGAACGCCCGCGCCGAGGTTGAAGACGATTATGCGCTGACCTGCCGCATTGTTGCGGCGATTATGCCGGCCCTCGTTTTGAATAGTATCTTTGGTTTGACCTTCAGCTTGTATTCCGTGGCGCCGCTGGCATGGCTGTTCATCGGGTGGATTAGCCGCGAACGATTGCGGCTACAACAGGAGCCGGCTCGGGAAATCATCACGATCTGAAGATGAAAATTCTTTTCTACAATCACACTGGCCACGTGTCAGGAGCAGAGCGCGTCCTGATGATGATCTTGAAACGGCTCGATCGCGAACAGTATCGGTCAGTCGTTGCGTGTCCGCCGGGCAGCAGGATGATGGAGGCTGCAACTAGGGCCGGCGTTGAAACGCGGGCTTTGGAGGAGCTTGAGGCACGCTTCACCTGGAGAGTTGATCAGGTGCTGAAGTATCTATGGTCGTTTGCGATGGTGATCAAGTGCGCGCGAAGCATCGTCAAGCAAGAGCGCCCAGACTTGATTCACGCCAACAGCATTCGGGCGGGAATGGTCATGGCGGCAGCGACTGTTGGAATTGACGTGCCGGTTGTCTGGCACGCGCACGATATTCTGCCGCGGCATCCCCTGAGTTCGTTTGTTCGAATGTTGGCGGTGCTTACTTCGCGCAACCACGTGCTGGCTGTATCGCACGCCGTCGCCTCGCGTTTTCGAGGAATTGTGCTCCGTCCATTCACGCGCCGGGTTCCGATTACCGTGATTCATAATTCAGTGGATATCGATCGCTTTAGTCCCGATGCTTCAGCACGAAACGAATTACGGGCGCGGCTGAGGCTCTCGAACGATCAGCCGGTCGTGGCTATCGTTGGCCAATTGACGTCTCGCAAAGGACAACTACAACTGATTCGCGCGTTCGCCACGGTCGCAGGCCAACTTCCGAGAACTGTGCTTTTGATTGTCGGCGAGGCTGTCTTCAATCATGATGAACAGTACGCGCGACAATTACGAGACTTCGCTTCTTCGCTGGAGTTGGGCGATCGAGTGCGCTTTCTCGGTTCACGTGACGACATACCGAAATTGCTTCAGGCGATTGACGTGCTGGTGGTCAACTCACGTGAAGAGCCGTTCGCTTTGACGGTTCTCGAAGGACTGGCGAGTGGCATCGCCGTGCTTGCTACTTCCGTCGGTGGCACCCCGGAAATGATAGAACACAATCGAAACGGCTTGCTGGTGCGATTTGGCAATGTCGACGAGCTTTCAGCGCGGCTCGTCGCGCTGCTGACTGACAATCAATTGCGAGTGCGCCTGGGTGCGGCGGCACGCCGGGAGGCGTTATTGTGGTATTCACTCGATCGCTTTCTCAAAGAAATAGAATCGCTTTATTGCGCGACTTCCATGGGCAATAAACCACACGCGCCAGAAACCTCTCTCCACGCGAATTTAACCTCGATTCGGACTGAAAAACGTACGGCTTTGCCACTTTCTTAAAGAAGAAGGTCAGGGCTGGCGTCTTGTCAAAAATTGCACTTGTACACGATTACTTTGTTGAGTTCGGAGGAGCTGAACGAGTAGCTGAAGCGATCCACGATTCGTTTCCATCGGCGCCGCTCTACACCACGGTTGCCTTGCCGCAATACGTGCCGAACCGCTTACGTGCGGCGGACATCAGGACCTCGATGATGCAGCACTTGCCTTCGATGGATCGTCGCTTCCGTCATTACTTCATGCTTTATCCCTTTGCCGTCGAAAGATTCGATCTCGCTGAATACGATCTTATTTTCAGCAGCAGCTCGGGCTACGCTAAAGGTGTGCATCGCCGCCGCAACGCGATTCACGTCTGTTATTGTCACACACCGATGCGTTGGGTGTGGCGTTACGAAGATTATGTGTCGCGCGAAAAGTTCGGGCGCAGCGTACGCACCATGTTGCCGTTCTTTCTGTGGGGGCTGCGCAAATGGGATTTGCGCGCCGCGCAACAACCAAACTACTACATCGCGAATTCAAAACTGGTCGCCAATCGAATCAAACAGATTTATGGCCGCGAGGCCCATGTCATTCCGCCGCCAATCGACGTCAATCGCTTCCATATGTCGAATGATATTCAGGATTACTACCTGGTGCTGTCGCGTTTGATTCCATACAAGCGGATCGATCTCGCTATCGAAGCCTGCAAGCGAATGAACCGCCAGCTCGTCATCATTGGCGAAGGTCCCGATCGAAAGCGCCTGGAACAGATGGCCGACGACCGCATCGAATTCCTCGGACGCCAACCCGATCAAATTGTGAATTACTATCTCGCTCGTTGTCGCGCGCTGTTGTTTCCCGGCGAAGAAGATTTCGGCATGGCGCCACTGGAAGCCAACGCGGCGGGCCGGCCCGTGATTGCCTACAACTCGGGCGGCGCAACAGAGACGGTCGTCGACGGAAAGACCGGTGTGTTTTTCGATCGTCCGCACAGCGCGGCGGTGAGCGCGGCCATTGAAAGATTTGAAAGCATGCTTTGGAGCCAGATACTACTGCGGCGTCACGCCGAGGCATTCGATAACAACGTCTTTGCGTTTCGCGTCCTGCAGTTTCTCGGAAACGTCGCGCCGACTTCGTGCGCGCAGGAGTTGCTCGCGAGTGCACGCCTGTTGTCGGAAAATGTCGCAAAGCGCGTATGGCCCAGGCTGGCCGTCGTAGCTTAATCATTATGATCGAAATCGCCCCATTGTTTGATACCAGCGACCGCACGACAGAACTTGCCGCCACGGCGCAGCAGACCTGGAAAGCCGGGCCGGTGAAGCCGGCAATCTGGCAAAACGAAGTCCACGTCTGGCGAGCGCGGCTCGACGTTGCATGGTCGTGGGCCTTTGATGAGGCGTTGTGTTTGGAGGATCGCGCGCGCGCCGATCGCTTCAAGTTCGAATCCGATCGGCGCAAGTTCTGCGCGGCGCGGGCTTCGCTGCGATTGATCCTGGCTCGTTATTTACAGGTGAAGCCCTCCCGATTGAAATTGGAAACTGGCGAATTTGGCAAACCATTTCTCGCCGACAAAAACCAGGGGCAAGGACTTCGCTTCAATCTATCACATTCGCATCAGCTCGCTTTGATCGCGGTGACGCGCGAACGCGAAGTGGGCGTCGATATCGAATTCATGCGTTCGGACTTTGTCACGAATGAAGTGGCAACTCACTTTTTCTCGCGCGCCGAAGTCGAACAATTCAATGTCGTTCCTCCCGAGTCCCGCACTTGCGCCTTCTTCAATTGTTGGACCAGAAAAGAAGCTTATATCAAAGCTCGCGGCGAAGGACTTTATTGCCCGCTCGATCAATTTGATGTGTCGGTTGCGCCCGACACTCCGGCAATGTTGCTAGACAGTCGCGTCGCTCCGCGCGATGCGCAGCGTTGGACGTTCAGCGATATTTCAGCGGGCGATCGTTATGCGGGAGCAATAGCAGTCGAAAAGAATTTCTCGCGACTGTTGCTCTGGGATTTCACTGACGGTAAAGCCACCTAACGGACCTATCCCATCGCGCAGACTAAGAGTTTGCGTTCATGTCATGTTGCTGCGTTTCCTGCTGGTCGTTGCTTCGCTTGTCCTCTCGCTCGCGATCTCTTCCGATAATCGATCTACTTCATGTGCCGGCTGTTGGCTCGCCGTCTCTGATGCGCCTACAGTCGAACAATCGCTCGGCGTAAACATTCATTTCATCGATCCCAAACCAGGCGAAGTGAAGATGATTGCCGACGCCGGTTTTCGTTGGGTGCGGATGGATTTCGTTTGGGAAGACACCGAGCGCCAACGCGAGCAGTATGATTTCTCGGCTTACGATCGTTTGCTGAAACAACTTGACGAGTATCAAATCCGCGCGCTTTTCATTTTGGACTACGGCAACCCGCTTTACACTCAGGGAAAATCTGTGCGCACACCCTTAGCTCGCGAGGCCTTTGCTCGTTGGGCCGTCGCTGCCGGGAAACATTTTTCAGGACGTGGAATCATTTGGGAACTCTTCAACGAGCCGAACAACAGAATGTTTTGGCCGCCCGTGCCGAATGTCGAAGAGTACAACGCGCTAGCCGAGATCGTCGGCCAAGCTTTCCACGCTGAGCTGCCAAATGAGCAACTAATTGGTCCAGCGATGGCCTCCACTGATTTGCGTTTCTTGCAATCGTGCTTGAGCGATCGGGCGCATCACTATTGGTCAGCGATCTCAATCCATCCTTATCGTCAGACAAATCCGGAAACTGCGGGCAACGATTATGCACGCCTGCGTGAGTTGCTCGATCAGATTGGCTCGACGCAATCCCATCTGAAAATTATTTCGAGTGAATGGGGTTATTCATCCGCCTGGTCGCGCATGAACGAAGAGCGCCAGGCGACAACGCTCACGCGCGAATTCCTGACGAATCTCGCGAACGGAATTTCGCTTTCGATCTGGTATGACTGGCGCGACGACGGGAACGATGCGACTGAGCCGGAAGATCATTTCGGGCTCGTGCGTTACGACTATCACGCCAACGGATCTCCTGTGTATGAGCCCAAGCCTGCGTTCCTGGCGGCGAAGACTCTGACGACCTTGCTCAGCGGGTATCGCTTCGAACAGCGTTTAAGCGTCGGGACGCAAGACGATTATGTCCTGACGTTTCGCAGAGCCGGCGAGCGCCGCGTGGTGGCCTGGACCACCGGCACTCCTCATCGTCTGACGATTCCTGAAGCGGTCGAACAATATTCGATCATTACTATGACCGGCGTTGATGGAGGACAAGTGCAGTCGTCGCACGGTGTCACGATCGATGTGTCAACGACTCCGGTTTATGTGATTCCTACTACCTAGCGCGTCGTTTTATTTTCATACTAACGAGCTTCGAGATGTTCTAATCTCGCCCACCCGACACCCGTCGGATCTAACAAAATCATCGCAAACAACGGCATAATGGTTGCCGCAAGAACGCAGATCGATAAGGAGGCGAAACTAGTGATCAAGAAATTTCTGACCGCGACGGGGATATTATCTCTGGCGCTGTTTGCCGCGAGTTGCTCGCGAACCGACAACGCGGCAACGACGAACGCAAATGCCGATAATACTGCCGTGACAACCACTGAGAATCCGGGAATCACGACTGCCGGGCCGGACGATTCCGAGATTACGACTACCAACCAGAACGGCGTTCGTACTGAGACGCGCACGTTTCACAACAACCCGCGCGTCGCGAAAGTTGTGGTGACCACACGCGACGGCAATACGACGGCGACAGCTTATGCTCCAAATGGTGAAGAGCGCCAAATGAGTGCGCCCGAAAAGGCGCTCAACGCCACCGGCGAAGCGATCGCCGACTCTGTCGGCTGGGTCAAAGACAAAGGCAGCGATGTCGTCGACAAGACCAAAGACACCGGCAAGACCGTCGGCGACAAAACCGTCGAAGGAACTGAGAAGGTCGTCGACAAAGGCAAGGATGTTGGAAAGGATGTCGGCTCGAAAACTAAAGAAGGCGCCGATGTAGTCGTCGATAGGACCAAGGAAGGCGTCAAG
>DASQYL010000482.1:0-8316 GCA_035639235.1 Pyrinomonadaceae bacterium
TTGAAGAGGGCAAGTCAGGATTGATGGCCGCGATCAACGAAGGCCGCTACGTGATGACGCCGATTCCGGATCCGAAGCTGGGGCCACGCAGGGTGGATATTGCCTCGATGTACAACACCGAGCGCTATCGCCCGAAGTACGAACAGAAGATTGGCCTGCCGATCTTCCTGACACGGCCGTAGTGAAGGCCCACCCCCAGGCGGGCGTCTTTGATCAGTTAGATTCTTCTTTTTCAAAACTTCTCTTAATATCCGGGCCAGCCATTTTCAGTCGACGGACGGCATGGCGGTGTTTGTTCGTATTGCTTCAAACCCGATCTCAGTTTTGCGAGCATTTCTGTTTTCTGTTGCTGCTCGGCGGTAACAATCATTCGGCGTTGCCATTGGGCCGCTTCGCTGCATCGTCCAAGTTCGGCCAATGCCATGGCGACGAGCGCGCCGTGCTCCGGTGAGTCAGCGGCCTCGTAGATTTTTTGAGACAACTGCAACGCGCGCCGCCCGTCGCGCAAATCATATTGCGGCGACGCGGCCAGGAGATACGCCAACATAACCGCCGTCCGCCCTTTCTGCGGGAATTGGGTGTGGCCCTCTTCGAGGATATCCAATGCCTTCTGGTGTTGCTTTTCCTGCGTGAGCAGCCTTACTTGTTCCAGCAGCGCCTCCTCATTGTTAGGGTCCGCCTGGACCAACAGCGAAAACTCTGCCGACGCCTCGGCAAACCGTGCGGACTTTTTGAGCTCCTGGGCCAGGAACATGCGTGCGCCGCGATCGTTGGGCTCGACAGTTAAGATGGACCGCAAGTGAGCGATCGCCTGTTCATGTTCATTTCGATTCGTCAGCAGCACCGCCAGGTTGAAGTGCGCGAGCGTGTTGCGAGAATCGATCCGCAGCACCGTTTCAAACTCTGCCGCCGCTGCGCGCAGTTCGCCTGTCTGCGTCAGAGTCGTTCCCAGGTTCAGGTGCGCGGACACGCTATTCGGGTTAGCCGTGACTGCCTTACGGAATTCATCGGCGGCTTCGTCGTACCTTTGGGCGCCCAGGGCCAACTTGCCGCGAATCAGATGCACACGCTCGCTCTTAATTAACTCCCGCAACTCATCGAGAAGTGGGTCTGCCACCTTTACCCCAACCGGACCTCGTTGGGCCAAATGCGTTCGGGCTTTCTCCAGATCGCCCAACCCGCGATAGGCCATCGCCAGCGAATAATGAATTCGATTCGCATCCGGCAGTTGTGCCAGTGCTGCCTCAAAATGATCGACTGCGTCTTTGTAATTGCGTTTCGACAACGCGATCTGCCCGAGGCCATAGTGCGCGGCCGCATTGTTCTTTTCAATGGCCAACGCTTCGCGAAAACTGCTCTCAGCCTCAGCCAACCGATTCAGTTCCAGAAAGACGTTACCGAGGTTCACCGATACGGCCGGGTAATCGGGCCGGATAGTGCGCGCAATTCGGAAATTGATGATGGCATCATTCACCCGACCAGCATGTTGCTGGACCAATCCCAGAAGATACACCCAGCGAAACTCTTTCGGCGTTAGCAAGCTGGCATTCCGGTAACATTCCGCTGCCGGAGAGAAAAGTGAATAGGCGTGGTAGAGTTCGCCCATCCCGCCAAAAGCTTCGCTGAGCGTGGCGATGGACGCGTGATTCTGGACCGAGAAGGCGAGCGAACTCTGTGCGGACGTCAGTTGTTGGCGAACATCTGCTTCCAAAGTTGTGACATCCGGGAAATGTACCGGCTGAAGCTTGGAATTCGCCGGAGGTGGAAGTGTCGTCAACTCTTGTGCGTGGACCTCAAACTTTGCTGCGCAGGTGACCAGACATGCCACACAAAGCGTGGCTTGACCGCATGCGCGACAAATCAGCTTGTCGATCGTTCGTTTCATCTTGCGGTGGGTGCCTAGGGTGCTGAATCTTCTTTCAAGGTGGTGTACTTATCGGTTGCAAGATTTTTCCATTCCTCACTCTTGCCATCCGGCCAATGCACCCGCACCGATTCAACCCGTGTAGGACTGCCCAGGCCGGCGAGCACGCGTGAATCATTCGCTGAAAGGTAACTGCCATCGGTGCGCGCTCGCCGCCACAAGACTTTGTCTTTCGAAACGACAATCTCTACTCGTGCGCCCAACATGTCGCGTCCCGTCCTTCCAATCAATCGCAGCCCGAGCCAGTGGTTTTGATTTCCCACTTGGTTAAGAAAAAGTTTGGCAGGTCCATTGTTGTTCGTTACCAGCACGTCGGTGTCGCCGTCATTGTCAATATCGCCAAAGGCAGCACCGCGACTGACTGCCAGAAGCTGAAAGCCCGGTACCGCCTGGTCAGCCACCTCCACGAAGCTTCCCTTGCCGGTGTTATGAAAGAGTTGGTTCGGTTGCCCCAACGGAAAGGGATCTCTCTGGCGAATCAGGTCCGGCAACATTTGCACCGCTCCATTCGCGACCAGCAGGTCGAGCCAGCCATCATTATCATAGTCAAAGAACAGCGTGCCAAAACCGGTGAATCGTCGGCCCGGCATTCCCAGTCCGGCTTCACGCGTGCGATCCTCAAAAAGTCCCTGACCGAGATTCAGGTACAGGGTGTTAGTCTCGTCCATCAAGTGGGTGATGAAGATGTCGTCAGTACCGTTCCCGTCGACGTCTCCCGCATCGACTCCCATGCCGGCCTCGGCCTTGCCGTCCCGATTCACCGCAACGCCGGCCAACAGCGCGTCGTTGCGAAACGTGCAATTCCGCTGATTGATCCAAAGTTGATTTGGATCTCCATCGTTAGCAACGTAGATGTCCGGCCAACCATCGCCGTCGAAATCTGCGGTGACTATGCCCAGGCCATGGCCGAACTCTTTGTCCACTCCGGCCTTCGCAGTGACATCCTCAAAAGTGCCGTCGCCTTTGTTATGAAACAAGCGATTGCCCGGCGGCCGAAAAACCCGCGGAGTGCAATAGTCTCGCGCGCTGCTGTTGGCGTAGCAGGTCGGACTGTTCGTTACTGAGAAGTCGGCGTAATTCAAGACCATCAGATCGAGCCATCCGTCCCGGTCATAATCGAGAAACGCCGCGCTGGTACTCCAACGTGGATCATCTGTGCCGGTTTTGTTCGTGACATCGACGAAGGTCCCATCACCCTTATTTAGAAACATCTGGTTGTGTCCCAGGTTAGTGACGTAGAGATCGGGCCATCCATCATTGTTGATGTCGCCTACCGCTGCACCCATTCCGTATCCAGCGGCGACGATGCCACTCTTCTCAGTTACGTCAGTGAACTTGAGGATGCGGGTGCCGTCCTTTGCCACCACAAGGTCATTACGGAAGAGCCGGGCGCGCGGCGGCTCTGATCCATGCCACGGGAACTGCGTGCTGTTAGCCGCGGTATTGGGTTCCAGGACGTTGCCCTGCACCAGCAAGACATCCAGGTCACCATCGTTATCATAGTCAAAGAGCGCGACCCCGCTACCGGTGATTTCAGGCAGATACAGCTTGCCGGTCATGCCGTTGAACTGCTGAAACTTCAGACCGACCTGATCGGACACCTCCTGAAAGATTGCTCCGGATGTACGCGCCATCTGTGTCGGCGGCGTTGACTGTTGAGCGACGTTGCGAATCGGTGTGCAAAGCTGGCTCATGATAAAGAGTAGTAGAAACTTGCAGCTTATGCGCATTAGTATGGCCCGCGAGACTAAATTTGCAGACCGTCATCATATGAGAAATTTGGTGAGAGGTCACGAACGTCTGATTAACGCCCTCAGCAGGCTGCAAACACAAGGACTCAATATGAAATGGCGGAGTGATCTGGTCGCGGATCATTTGCCAATTCCTCAGGAAGAGTCTCAATATCAACCGAAAGTTGGTTGTGAAATCGCGCGGATTCCATATCATTACGACCCCAGAGTCAGGTCATCAATCAAGCAACAGACGGCGCGCGACTGCAGCAAAGGCAAATGAATCAAAGCCAAAAACATTTCGTCGCTCTGCGGCGTGCTCGAAGCTTCTCGAGCCGGAGATTTGGACTCCTGAAGCGAAGACCATCCTCGAGCTCTATGACCCGTAAGACATCTAGCGCTGCATTCCTGACCGCGCTTATTTGTCTCTCGATTACCATCGGCCAAACCCCGCAAAAGCCGCCAGACCCGCAGGGCGGCGTAGTGACCGCGACTCCTTTGAATTACACCAGCAAGCGCACGGTCGGAATCACTGATCCCAAAGCTCCCGTGATCTTCGAAGACGTAACTGACAAAACTGCTTTGGCCAACTTCAGGCACCGGTCAGGGTCTGCCGAAAAGAATTACATCTTCGAAGTTTCGTCCGGCGGTGTCGCGATCTTTGATTATGACGGAGACGGTCTTCCCGACATCTACCTGCTCAATGGATCGACGGTGGCCGCTTTGGACGGGAAGGAAAAGCCTCCGCGCGCAGCGCTCTTTCACAATCTTGGGAATTGGAGATTTGAAGATGTAACCGACAAGGCCGGCGTCGCCAACGAACGATGGGGAATGGCGGTGGCTGTCGGAGACTATGACAATGACGGACGGCCGGACATGTACGTGACTAATTTAGGCGTGTCGCGCCTCTACCATAATAACGGTGATGGAACCTTTACCGACGTCGCCGAGAAGCTGGGCGTGGCACGCAAAGGCTGGAGCACGGGGGCGACCTGGGGTGATTATGATGGCGATGGTCGACTCGATCTGTTCGTGCCCGGTTATGTCGAGATCGATTTCAATAATCTGCCGCCCAACCCGGCGGACGCGAGCAAGCCCGGTGGCGTAGGCCAGAATTTCTGTCAGTTTCGCGGCGTCTCAGTCATGTGTGGACCAAGGGGATTAACCGGTGAGAGCGACACGCTTTATCACCAGAAGCCGGACGGCACTTTTGAGGACGTAAGTGTCAAGGCCGGTGTAAACGATCCGCAAAAGTACTACGGTTTCTCTTCTGCCTTCGTGCACGCGGACGATGATAATCTGCTCGATCTGATCGTGGTCAACGATTCGACGCCCAAGCAACTCTACATCAATAAAGGCGACGGCACTTTCGAAGAGACGGGTTATCCATCCGGCGTCGCGTTGAACGAAAACGGCCGGGAACAAGCGGGCATGGGACTGGCGATCGGCGATTACGACAACGACGGCAAAGTTGATTTTCACATCACGAATTTCTCGGACGATTCAAACGTCTTGTATCACAACGACGGCTCTGGAAATTTCACGGACGTGACGTTTCAAGTAGGGCTGGGCGAAGTGACGATTCCTTTTCTCGGCTGGGGCACGGGTTTTCTTGATTACGACAACGACGGCTGGAAGGATCTTTTTGTGGCCAACGGTCACGTCTATCCGACGGTCGACGATCACCAGTGGGGCACGAGCTACGCTCAGCAGTCGTTGTTGTTTCGGAATCTGCGTAACGGCAGATTTGAACGAGTCGGAGCGCCGCCGGGCAGCGCCCTGGCCCAGGCCTGGTGTGCGCGCGGGATGGCGATTGGCGATCTTGACGGCGATGGACGCCTGGACGTCGTAATCAACAATATGGATTCGAAACCAACCATCCTGAAGAACGTCGCCGCCGGCGCCGGACATTGGCTCGAGTTGCGGTTAATAGGTGATGTTGCGAAGAAGAGTCCGCGCGACGCTATCGGCGCCATCGCCTACATCACCACTGGAAAATTGCGGCAACGACAGGATGTGATCAGCGGCGGAAGCTACGCTTCACAAAATGATATGACGCTGCACTTTGGTCTGGGCGCGGCTACCAGTGTCGATAAGCTCGAAATTAAGTGGCCGGATGGCACGCTCGAGACAATCAAGATTCCCGGAATAGATCGCAAGCTGACGGTGACTGAAGGCAAGGCAAGGGAGTCTCAACGCGCTAAGGTGCAACCGTTTCTTGACTTGCACTAATGTCTGTATTAGTTAACCACGTGATGAAAGCAATGCGCAGAGGCCGAGTCACCACCAGCCTGATCGTACTGCTCGTAATTTTCGGGCTGGCGTGCGCGCATTCATGGCTCAGTAGTCAGGCTCAGACAAAATCAGGCGCCGCGAACTCGGAATACGCCGCGGAGATCTTCCAAAACTACGATTTGAAGTTTGGCCCGAATCCTTTTTCACCCAGCAACGCGAGCACGACCACCGGCAGTTTCATCCCAGGGGAAATGTTTGTGCCGGGGAAGCGCTGCGGCAATTGCCATACCGACGCGCATGCGCAATGGCGCCAATCAGCGCACGGCAATGCCTTTCGTGAGCCTTTCTATCAAAAGAATGTCAAGGACATCCAGACGCAAAAGGGACTTGAATACACCCGTCACTGCGAATCCTGCCACAATCCCGCCGCTTTGTTCGCCGGCGCGCTCACCAAGAACTCACACGTGAAGCGGCCCTTCGATGATGACGGCGTCTCATGTATCGCCTGCCATTCGATTCAAGCGGCGAACAGCCGCGGCATCGGCGGTTATGTCATGGGCGAACCGGCGTTGCTGGTCAAAGAAGACGGCACTCGTCTGCTCGCGGGCGTAACCGATCAGCAGATTCTCAACGATATTCCGTCGCATCGCCGAGCGATGATGAGGCCGCTCTTAAAGACGCCGGAGTTCTGCGGCGCCTGTCACAAATCGCAAGTACCGCGCGAACTGAACGACTATAAATTTTTGCGCGCTTTCATGGTTGCCGACGAGCTGCAGCAGTCTTCATTTTCGAAAGAGTCTCCGCACCCCTTCTACGTGCGCGACAAAGAAACCTGCAACACGTGTCACATGAAGCGCGAGGCGGCGCCGCTCTTCGATGTCTCGGCAAAGAATGGAACGCTGGTGTCGCATCGATGGGCCACGGCGAACACTGCGATCCCGACATACTATAAATGGAAGGATCAATTGGACGCAGTCACCAGGTTTCTGGAAGACGACAAGTTAGGCGTGGATATCTTTGCCATTCGGCGCCGGGCCCGCGGTGCGAGTACGGAAGAACTCATCGCACCGTTGGACCACAGCAACTTCAGGCTTAGCCCGAGCGACCGCCTGACCGCTGAAGTTGTGATCACCAACAAAAATATCGGCCATTCATTTCCGCCCGAACTGCGCGACTTCTACGAAGCGTACGTTGAATTCAAGGTGAGCGATGACGGCGGCAAGGTCCTGTATCAGTCCGGTTTCATCAAACCCGATGGATATCTGGACGAGTCGGCGCACAACTACAAGACTTATCTGGTGAAGGCCGACGGCAGCTACAACGACAAGCATCATATCTGGCGCACGCGCATCTTTGCGCAGAACAATCAGATCCAATCGGGCCGTTCCGATGTAGCGCGTTATCAATTCAAAGTGCCGGAGAATTTTAATGGCGCGATGCACCTCACCGCGCGGGTTCGTTATCGCCGGTTCACCCGTGTCTTCAGCGATTATACGCTGGGCAAGTCGGTAGATTATCCAATCGTCTCGATGGCCACGGCCGAGTCGACGATCCGGATTGGTGAGAACCAGGCGATACCCGTCGATCCCAACAACAAGACGGCGGTGCCGGACTGGCGGCGCTGGAATAATTACGGCATCGCGGCCTTTGATCAACGGCAATATCCAGTCGCTATCGACGCGTTTACGCGCGCGGCTGAGCAGGATGAAAAGTATCGGCCGATGGCTTTGGTGAATCGCGCCATGGCCTACATCGAGCTGGAGCAATATGACGAAGCCGCCGCCATTCTCGACGGCGTTGTAAAGGCCAATCCAAATCTGGCGCGCGCGCTGTTTCAACAAGCACGGATTTTCGAAAAGCGTGGCCAGTTGGATCAGGCAGAGGCGAATATCAGACAGGTGCTCGTGATGTTTCCGCGCGACCGCATTTCGTTACAACAGCTCGGCGAGCTCTGTAAGATTAAGCGCGATTATAACGGCGCGCTCGATTGCTTCCAAAAAATTCTGGCCATCGATCCCGAAGACACCGGCGCCCATTACAACCTGATGCTCATTTACCGCAAGCTCGGGCGTACCGATGACGCGAAACGCGAGGCGAAGATCTTCGCCGATTTAAAAGACGATCCCGGCGCGTTGTCATTGGCAAATCAATTCCTGCACAAGCATCCCGAGATGAGCAATGAAAGCGTCTACTGGCACGTTCACGATCTCAGCGTGATACTGGGATATTGAGCGCAAGCCGGAATGCGTCTCGCATATGGTTCGGTCGAGTATGGTAAGGTCCCGCCATGAAAATTAATCGTCGCAAGTTCCTGCTCGCTTCGTCCGTCGCTTCACTCGCATCGAGCAAACTTTCGTTCGGCTTCGGCAAACCGCAAACAGGAAGCCGATCACAGATCTCGAAAGGCACTTCGGTTATTGGCAAACC
>DASQYL010000483.1:0-7734 GCA_035639235.1 Pyrinomonadaceae bacterium
GCTAAATTGAAATGAAAATCGCGGTCCTGAATGAAACTTCGCCTGCCGAAGCGCGCGTCGCGCTGATGCCTGATTCGGTCAAGAAATTGGTTGCTGCTAAAGCCTCAGTGCTCATCGAAAGCGATGCCGGCCTCGGCGCGGCGCGCACGGACGACGATTACACCGAAGCGGGCGCGACCATTGCTGACGATCGAGATGCGTTGGTCGCCGACGCGGACGTGCTCGTCGCCGTCAGCCGCCCTGCCGACGACGTATTCCGTTCGATGAAGAAGGGCGCGGTCGTGCTCGGATTTCTGCGGCCGCTCGATGAACCCGCGAAATTAATTCCGGCGATCGAAAATGGATTGACGACCTTCTCGATGGAACTCGTGCCGCGGATCACGCGCGCTCAGGCGATGGATGCGCTGTCGTCGATGGCCACAGTCGCTGGCTACAAAGCAGTTCTGCTTGGCGCCAATCGCATTCCGCGTATGTTTCCGTTGTTGATGACGGCTGCGGGAACCGTGCCGCCCGCGCGCGTGCTGGTCCTGGGCGCCGGCGTTGCCGGATTGCAGGCAATCGCGACTGCGCGCCGGCTCGGTGCTGTGGTCGAGGCTTACGACGTGCGGGCGGCGGCGGGCGAACAGGTGCGTTCGCTGGGCGCGAAATTCCTGGAAGTCGATCTCGGCGGCATTCAAACTGAAGACAAAGGCGGATATGCCGTTGAACTTTCGCCGGAAGCGTTGCAGCGCGGACGCGATCTGATCGCCGAACAAGCCAAGAGCGCCGACGTCATCATCACGACGGCCCAGGTGCCCGGGCGAAAGGCGCCGGTCTTGATGGATGAAACGGCGATTAGCGGAATGAAGCGTGGTTCGATCGTGATCGATCTCGCGGGCGCGACGGGCGGCAATGTGACGCTAAGCAAAGCCGACGAGATCGTCGAGCGCGACGGCATTACGATTATGGCGCCGACGAATTTACCGGCGACAGTGCCCGTGCATGCGAGCCAACTGTATTCGCGCAATGTCACGGCCTTTCTGAATCTTTTGATCAAAGACGGTGACTTGCACATCGACATGAACGACGACGTAGTTGGCCCATCGTGCGTGACCCATGAAGGCGAGTGGGCGAATCAACGCGTGGCCGCGATGATGCAGGCAGTGGTAAAGTAATTTCAACAGTGTCACTATCATGAGTATGCACATCGCAGAAGATATTCGTCCCGTCTCAGACTTGCAGAGAAATGCTACTGAAGTACTTAGCCAACTGCGCAAGACCCGCCGGCCAATCGTGATCACCGTCAAAGGAAAGGCGGATGCTGTACTTATAGATGCTCAGACGTACGAAAAGCATTTGAAAGCAGCGAACCTGTCTCGTCTGCTGGCAACCGCAGAAGCAGATGTTGAGGGTGGACGTGTGCGCTCAGCGAAGTCGTTTCTAAAAGAGTTCAAACATGCGCGCAAGATTTCACGTTGAGATCACGCGCAGTGGAAATCGATCTCGAAGAGATCTGGAACTACATTGCGGCAGACAGTATCGAGAATGCGAATCGCTTCGTCCTCAAGTTAGAAACGCGAATGAATAAGTTGTCTTACTCTTCTCGTCGCTGCTCGCTAATTCCGGAAAATGAGATTCTTGGCACGCGCTATCGTCACTTAATCATCGGCAAATATCGCGTGGTGTTCCGAGTCACGGTGGAGAGCGTTTACATCTTGCGCGTCATTCACGGCGCTCGATTGTTGGATACGGCGATCATCGAAGGCTGATAATGAAACACTGTCCCAAGTGCAATCGACAATTTGGCGAACACGAAACCTTCTGTGGTTACGACGGCGGTAAACTTGTCAGTGACGAAGCTCCGACAGAGGCGCCGCCCGCGCCGATGCCCACGCCGGTCAAGACTGAAGCGCCGCGCGTCGCCAATGCTCCGGCGGCGGCCGAACCATTCGAACGCGTGGTCTGCGAATGGTGCACGGCGCAGAATCAGAAGAGCGCGCTATCGTGTCGTGCGTGCGGAGCGCCGCTCGACGTGCGCAATCTGGTGAGCGACTCGGGCTGGCGCGAAGCGCCGCGCATTCGTGACATGACTGAGATTCATTTCGGCATGAGCACTTGCCAAGTCGAAGGCGAAATCGTCCCGGTAGCTGAAATCAACTTGGGCCAGGGCGATGCAGTTTTCTTTGAGCATCACGTGCTGCTTTGGAAAGACGATGCGACGCCGATGTCAGTCATGCCTTTGCAGGGCGGCGTGAAGCGCGCGCTCGCCGGCATGCCTTTCATTATCAGCGTCGCGCATGGTCCGGGACGCATCGCGTTCTCGCGCGATGCGACCGGGGAATTGGTGGTGCTGCCGCTGCATCCGGGGATGGAATTGGATGTGCGCGAGCATGCGTTCCTGCTCGCGTCGCATCACATCAATTATTCGTACGTGCGCATCAAGGGATTGCGCAACATCCTGTTCGGCGGTCAGGGCATGTTTATGGATCGATTTGTCACCGGCAATGAATCAGGACTCTTGTTGTTGCACGGCTACGGCGATGTGTTCGAGCGCGTGCTGCGGCCGGGCGAAAGTTTGATGATCGAACCGGGGGCGTTTCTTTACAAAGACTCGTCCGTAACGATGAATGTCGAGTCACAAAAATTGACGACTGGATTTTTCGGTGGGACGGGAATGAATCTCGCGCGCATGACCGGACCGGGCCGCGTCGGGATTCAATCGATGTACGTGCATCACCACACAGATTGATTGTCCGGGATTGGCGCTGGAACTACTGTCGCCAGGAAGTGTCGGATAGACTTTTCAATCTGTCGGCGCCTCGCCAGGCAAAGGCAGCGACAAACTGAAGTTTGTCGGACAATCTGCAAATAAAGATGCCTACTCACACATGTTCATGGTGCGGCAAAGTAACTGACGGCAGCACGCTGAGTTGTCCTGCGTGCGGCGCGACCATCGATGCGCGGAACGTCGTCAGTGAATCGGGCTGGTCGGAACTGCCCGGCCGTAAGGACATGGCCAAGCTGCAATTCGGCGATTCGTATTGCCAGATCGAAGGCAATTACGTTCCGGTTGCCGATATGAATCTGGCCGGTCAGGATTGGGTTTACTTCGCGCATCACGTGCTGCTTTGGAAAGATCCGCAGGTAACGATCACCACTATGGGTTTGAAGGGAGCATGGAAGCGTCTGCTTTCGGGCATGCCGCTGGTGATGACGCAAGCGGCCGGCCCGGGACATATCGCGTTTTCACGTGACGCGCCGGGCGAGATGATCGCGCTGCCTTTGCAACCCGGTCAGGCCGTTGACGTGCGCGAGCATCTGTTCCTGGTCGCAACGGGGAATGTTACCTACGACTGGTTTCAAACCAACATCTGGTTCACGACGCGCAACGGCAACGAGACCGAGACCCATTATCCGCTCGGCATGTTTATGGATCGCTTCTTTACACCGAACGCGCCCGGGTTGTTGTTGCTGCATTCAGGCGGCAACGCATTCGTGCGAGTGCTGCAGCCGAACCAAACAATTCTGGTGAAGCCTACGTCGCTGTTATTCAAAGATCCGTCGGTGCAAATGCAGTTGCACATCGAGCGGCCGGCGGGCACGTGGAGTTCGTGGCGCGCATGGGGCAATCGATATTTTTGGTTGCGGTTGTATGGCCCAGGCCGCGTCGCAGTGCAATCGGCTTACGCGCACATGGAAGACAACGGCCGCAACATCACGCGCCACAGCGGCGCAACCGAACAGCGTTGGGGGTAGCGATTTAGGTTTGAGTACCGCATTTATGCGGCCGCATTGCGTCAATTAAATTCCGCCTGAAGGCGGGACTCCGAAACTGGGCGCAGTGAAAAAAGGGAGATCGACTGATGAGCTTAACGACAATCGTATTTTCGATAATGCTGGCTGAAAGATCCGAGAGCATGTCGCCAATGGCGATCATCGCCGCGCTTTATGTTTTCGCGCTGGCGGCCTTTCTTGGTTATCAGGTCATTTCGCGCGTCCCGCCGCTCTTACACACGCCGCTGATGTCGGCGACGAATGCTATCTCCGGCATCTCGCTCGTCGGCTCGATTGTGATTGCCGGCGGCACGGGACCACACCACAGCAAAGTGGCGATGTGGCTGGGTTTTATCGCCGTGGTCTGCTCGACCTCGAACGTAGTCGGCGGATTTGCGCTGACTGATCGCATGCTGCGGATGTTCAAGCGCAAGCAGGCGCCGGCGGCAGAGGTGGCGAAAATCGCTGCGGGGAACGGACACAAAAAATGAGCGCGGGTCTTTGGACTTTGATTTTTGGTCTTTAGGTGTCAACCAAAGTTCAAAGTTGAAATGAAGGAGGACCTGCCGAGCTAGACGGCACACACGTATAAAGACCAAAGTACAAAAGATCATTCTTATGAACTGGCAAACCTATTTCATCGAATTCAGCTATCTCCTCGCCTCGATTCTTTTCATTTTCGGTCTCAAGGGCCTTAGCCATCCCGAGACAGCGAAGCGCGGCATGCACCTCGCCGAGTTCGGTATGACGATGGCGATCATCGGTACGATGATGCATTTCGAGATCGTCAGCTACACGTGGATCATCGTGGGACTCTTGATCGGCGGCTTGCTCGGGGCGGCGATGGGCGTTTGGGTGCCCATGACTGCGATGCCGCAACGAACCGCGTTGTCGCACGCGTTCGGCGCGTTCGCCGCGGCGTTGGTCGGTATCGCGGAGTACTACAGCTACACACACGGCTTCAAGCCGATTGTTGAGTTGGGCCACGTGAAGATGGGCGCGATGGGATTCGAAATCATGCTGGGCTCGCTCACGACGACAGGCAGCTTGATCGCTTTCGCAAAGCTTCAGGGAATGATGCCGGGCCAGCCGCTGATTTATCGCGGTCAGAACATTCTGAATATGACGTTGTTGACCGCCACGATCGCGCTTTTCATCTACATGATTTTCGTTCCCACCGCGGTCATCCCGTTTTATGTAATGCTCGGTTTGGCATTTCTATTTGGCGTTTTGCTGGTTTTGCCGATCGGTTCGGCAGACATGCCCGTGGTGATGTCACTCTTGAATTCTTATGCCGGTTTGGCGTCGGCGGCGACGGGCTTCGTGCTCGGCAATAATGTTTTGATCATCGCCGGTACGCTAGATGGATTTTCCGGATTCATTCTTTCGATCCTGATGTGCCGCGCGATGAATCGCTCGATCAATAACGTCCTCTTCGGCGCGTTTGGCAGTGTCTCCACCACGACGGCCGCTGCCGGCACGCAGGGGACGATGCGCGAAGTCAGTCTCGATGACATCTCGGTGCAACTCGCTTACGCCAGCAAGGTCGTGTTCGTGCCCGGTTATGGTTTGGCGACGGCGCAAGCGCAGCACGCGGTGCGCGAGTTGGCGTCGACGCTCGAAGAACGCGGCGTCACCGTCAAGTACGGGATTCATCCCGTCGCGGGCCGCATGCCCGGTCACATGAACGTGTTGCTGGCGGAAGCGAACGTGCCTTACTCGCAACTTTATGAACTCGAGCAGATCAATCCGGAACTGTCCACGACAGACGTCGCGGTTGTTATTGGCGCAAACGATGTTGTGAATCCCGACGCGCGCGATAATCCTTCGAGTCCAATTGCCGGCATGCCCATCATCGAAGTCGATCGCGCTAAATCGGTCGTGGTGCTCAAGCGCGGTCAGGGCAAAGGCTTTTCGGGTCTTGAGAATCCGCTCTTCTTCAAACCGGTGACCGGTATGCTGTACGGCGACGCGAAGGACACGCTGACGAAGTTAGTCAGTGCTGTGCAGCACGCGTGAGCGTTCGCTCCGTCAGGAGCGAGATGTTTATAGATCGGATGGATTAGTTTCGGGGGTTCGGCTCTTTTAGGAGCGTGATGTGTGGTGATTACATCGCGCTTTCCAAGCAGCTTCATAGTATTTACCTTCGGAGTGCCATAGACATTTCGTCCCTACGGAACGATGACGAGTGCGTAACCAAATCTACGGCTCGCACGTATAATCCATCTGAATCTTTCCGGTACGTTCATTAAATTATGAAACAACTAAAACTCTATTCACTAATTCTTCTCGTCGCTTTGTCTGCGTCGCTGCCGACTGCGTTCGCGCAGCGCAAGCCGGCCCATGCGAAGCCAGCCGGAATGGCGGCCCTCGCCACGACTCGCGGCACCGATACGATCACCGCCGCCCAGTTGCGCACGTATCTTTCGTTCATCGCTTCAGATGAAATGGAAGGGCGCGACACGCCTTCGCGCGGCTTGGACACGGTGGCGAAGTTCATCGCGCTCAATCTCACGCGCTGGGGATTTAAACCGGCGGGTGACGACGGCACTTTCTTTCAAAAGATTGCCTTGCGTCGTCAGCAGATCGATCCAGCGAAGACGGTTGCCGAAATCAACGGACAGAAATTTACGGTGGGCGAAGACTTTCTGCCGAGCATCGCTGCGACGACGTTGACCGGACCACTCGTCTATGTCGGGCGTGGTTGGATCGTGCAATCGAAGAACATAGATGACTACCAAGGTATCGACGTGAAGGAAAAGATCATGGTCGTGTTTGCGCAGGCTCCGCCGGTAACGCAGGCAGAGGCCCGCGGCGCACCAGCCGGCACGATTGTGAGTCCTGCGACCTATGCGCAAACACATGGGGCCAAGGGGTTGCTGACGATCTTTAATCCGGCCGCCGGACAATCCTGGGATGCGCAACGACAGCGCGCGCTGCAGCCCGGCCGTGCGGCCGTGGAGAAATTTGAAACCCAAACAGCAGCGCCAACTCAACGGGGAGGAATATTCGGGGTGGCAAACGTGGTCATCTCGCAACGGATGGCGACGGCGTTATTCGATGGCGAGAAATTCGATCTCGCCGCGATCACCGGCCGGGCTGCGACTGCTGATCCGGTTGCTGCTTTCGATTTGAACGCAAACAAGAGTGTGAGCGTCAATGTCACCACGACCTTCTCGCCGGCCACGACGCAGAATGTCGTCGCTGTTTGGGAAGGCAGCGATCCAAAATTGAAAGATGAATACGTGGCGCTCGGCGCGCACTACGATCACATCGGCGTGGCCGGCAGTGGACAGTGCCAGGCCATCGGACTCGACACGATTTGCAATGGCGCCGATGATGACGGTTCCGGAACCACTGCGTTGCTGGGCATGGCGGAGGCGATTTCGCACGCGAAGCTGAAGCCGAAGCGTTCGGTTTTATTCGTCTGGCATTGCGGCGAAGAGAAGGGTTTATGGGGCTCGCGATATTTCACCGACTATCCAACGATTCCATTGGACCATGTCGTCACGCAGCTCAATATCGACATGATTGGCCGCAGCAAGAAAGCCGGTGACACCGATCCGCGCAACGCAAACCTTTCGGGACCCAACCAGATTTACGTGATTGGCTCGACGATGATGAGCACCGAACTCGGCAAGTTGAGTCAGGACGTCAACAACGGATATCTAAAATTGGATTACGACGTGCGCTATGACGATCCGAAAGATCCGAACCGCTTTTTCTTCCGCAGCGATCATTACAACTACGCGCGCAAAGGCATTCCCATCATCTTCTTCTTCGACGGCGTGCACGAAGATTATCACCGCGCCGGCGACGAGCCGCAGAAGATCGATTACGACAAAATGCAGAAAGTCGCGCGCACGATCTATCTGACGTTGTGGGAACTTGCCAACCTACCTGCCCGTCCGAAAGTCGATAAGCCATTGCCGGCGCAGTTGAATCAGCCGCGAGGCGAGTAAGTTTATAGTTGCCGTTGAA
>DASQYL010000484.1:0-3950 GCA_035639235.1 Pyrinomonadaceae bacterium
CATTACGATCGATAACTGTGTCTTTGATTATTCGCGCGGTCTCGCGCTCGAGAGTGTCGATGGCGCGCTGCTCGAAGACGTCACTATCTCGAATATCACCATGCGCGATGTGTCGAACTGTCCAATTTTCTTGCGGCTGGGCAGTCGCATGCGCGGGCCGTCAGGGCCAGCGGTCGGGGCTTTGCGACGGGTGAAGATAAGTAATGTTATAGCCTACAACGCTGAACCGCGATATGCCTCAATCATTAGCGGCATTCCCGGTCATGACATTGAAGACGTGACCTTCGACAACATTCGCATTTATTACCGCGGTGGCGGCACTGCGACGCAGGGTGCACTAGAGCCGCCGGAGAAGGCAACTGATTACCCGGAGCCGACGATGTTTGGAGAGATTCCTGCTTACGGTTTCTTCATTCGACATGTGCGCGGGCTGGAGATGAATGGTGTGAGCATCCGTTATCTGAAGGACGATGCCCGCACGCCGTTCATGATCAGCGACGGGAAGTCAATTGATGTGCGCAACCTGAAACTTACGCACAGTGCCGGGAGTCCGGCATTCATTCTTAACGACATCGAAAGCTTTTCAATTCGCGACAGCTATCCGCTTGAAGATTTAAGGCTGCCGAACGTCAAGCAACGCACCATAAATTGATCATGACTGGTCGCCGTCATCTGCTTATGTTCGCCGTCTTTGTGGTCGCGAGTTATGCAGCGCCGGTCGAACTTCAACGCGCGAACGATCAGAAGCCAGTGCTCTATGTAATCGGCACCTCGCACCTCGATTCGCAGTGGAACTGGACCGTCCAGGACACGATTCGCGAATTCGTCCCTAACACCTTCTTTCAAAATTTTCAACGCTTCGAGAAATATCCCGACTACACGTTCAACTACGAAGGCGCCATCCACTACATGTGGTTCAAGGAATACCACCCGGAGGCGTGGCCCTCAGTTCAGAAATATGTGGCGGAGGGCCGTTGGAAAGTTGCGGGCTCGTGGATTAATGCAGTCGATACGAACATTCCTTCACCTGAATCGCTCATGCGGCAAGCGCTCTACGGTAAGCGATTTTTTCGGCAGGAGTTCGGAAAAGTCAGCAACGACGTCTATCTTCCGGACTGTTTTGGATTTGGCTACGCGCTGCCGGCAATCGCCACGCACTGCGGGCTTAATCAGTTTTCGACGCAGAAATTAACGTGGGGATCATCCTACGGAATTCCCTTCCCGCTGGGCCGTTGGAGAGGCAGCGATGGCAGTACGATCGTGGCAGCCTTGAATCCCGGCGACTACGTAACCAAGCTTCGCAGCGACATCTCGGTCGATCCGAAATGGGCCGTCGACCGAATGACGAACGTTGGTGATCGGCAGATTGGATTTCGCTACTTCGGCACGGGTGACATCGGCGGCGCGCCCGACGAAGAGTCTCTCGGCTGGCTCGAAAAATCGATCCGGAACAAAGCCGGCATCGCCGAGGTTCGCAGCACCTCATCAGATCAACTCACGCGGGATCTCACCGCCGCAGAAAAAGCCGCGCTGCCTGAATACGACGGCGAGCTGACGATGAAGACGCATGGCGTTGGCTGCTACACCTCGCAGGCGGCGATGAAGCGTTTCAATCGGGAAAACGAATTCCTCGGTGTTGAAGCCGAGCAAGCCGCGGCTGCGGCCGAGTTGGTTGCCGGATTGCCCTATCCGCGCGAGCGACTCCGAGAAGCTTGGATTAGAATGCTTTGGCACCAGTTTCATGACGACTTGACCGGAACGAGCATCCCACAGGCTTATCAATTCTCATGGAACGATGAATTGGTTTCGGCGAACCAGTTTGCCGGCGTGCTGACCAGTTCAGTCGCAGCGGTGGCGGCGAAAATGGACACGAGCGGCGAAGGAATTCCGCTTGTCGTTTACAACTCATTGCCATGGATCAATGAAGGAACCGTTGAAGCCACGGTCAAATTTAAAGCCGCTCCGCCGGTAGCTCTGCACGTCGTCGATCACAGAAATAAAGAACAGCTGCCTGCGCAGATTCTCGAAACGAACGGCGACACTGCACGAATTGTATTTGTCGCCCGAGTGGCTGCCGGTGGTTTTCGCGTCGTTCATGTCGTGGCCGGGGTTGCCGATTCGAACCGAGTGCCTGCTGACTATGAAAACCGTCTGCGCGAACTCAAGGTCGATCCATCCTTCCTGGAAAACGCTTTTTACAAAATCCGAATCGATGCAAACGGCGACGTGTCGTCGGTCTTTGACAAATGGCGAAAGCGGGAATTATTGAAAGCGCCGATTCGCCTGGAGTTGAGAGACAATCCGTCGCCCGATAAACCTGCCTGGAGAATTCTCTGGGACACAGTAAATGCTCCGCCACGCGAGTACGTGACGGCGCCGGAGATTCGCGTGATCGAGCGTGGTCCCGTCCGCGTCGGGCTCGAGGTAACGAGGCATGCAGCCGGCTCGACGTTCGTCCAACGCGTACGCCTGTCGCTGCACAGCGATCGCGTTGACGTTGAGAACTTCGTCGATTGGAAGTCGCCAAACACGCTGCTGAAAGTCGCGTTCCCTCTTACGGTCAGCAATGGCAAAGCGACTTATGATTTAGGTCTCGGGGTGATTCGCCGCGGTAACAACACTCCCGATCATTATGAAGTGCCGGCGCAAGAGTGGGCCGACATTACCGACGAGAGCAGCAAGTTCGGCGTCGCAATTCTCAATGACAGTAAGTATGGATGGGACAAGCCGGCCGACAACATAGTTCGTCTTACGTTGCTGCACACCGCGAGAGCACGCGCTTATCCTTACCAAAGCAGCAACGATCTCGGCCATCATCATTTCACATATTCAATCGCCTCGCATCGTGGTGACTGGCGGCTCTATGACGCCACTGCGGACGCACGATCATTCATTGATGACGGCACGCCGCACGCGACGGGGTACGGGACAGCGATTCCGGCGCGCGCCGCGCAGCTAAACCAACCGCTAGTCGCTTTTCAGACTGAACCGCATAATGGGTCGTTAGGCGGTTGGTTCAGCGCGATAGATCTCGACAACGGCAATGGACAAGTCGCCGTCCGCGCGTTCAAGAAAGCTGAAGATTCAGATGAGTATGTCGTTCGAGTGCAGGAACTCGAAGGACGTCCGGCAACCAAATACATCAATTTCGGGTGGCCACTTCAAAGTGCGCGTGAGATCAATGCCGCCGAAGAACCCGCCGCACGCGCCGGCGAACTCAAGATCGCCCCGAAGCAAATTCAATTTAGGCTGAAGCCTTTTCAACCGCGGACCTTCGCAATTCGCTTCCACAAGGATCAGAAGAATAGGTCTGCTGCTTCAATCGCGACCCAGAGTGGTGTCGCCGCAACGCCGCTGAATCTGCCATTCAATCTCGATGGAATATCGAACGACGCAAACGGCGCGGACGGAAGCTTTGACGGCAAGGGGCAAACAATCGCGGGAGAGTTGCTGCCGTCTTCTCTGCAAATTGACGGAGTGCGGTTTCAGTTCGGCCCGAGTATCGATGGTGCGCTGAATGCGCTAGTGCCTACCGGCCAATCGCTCCTGCTGCCAACAGGCAATTACAATCGCGTTTACGTTGTCGCCGCTGCCGTCGGCGGTGATGTCGCTACAAACATCGCCGGACAATCACTGACGATCCGCGAATGGCAGGGGCCGGTGGGCCAATGGGACAGTCGCCTGAAAGAGCCGCGTCAATTACGCGAAGTCTCGGTGGCGCCAATGACGCCAGGGCAGACGTGGACGGCTGACGCGATCAACCAGGATTTGGTAGTGAAATACGATTCAGCGACCGGCGTCGTGACTGGCATCGACGAAATTCGACGCGGCTTTGTGAAGCGGGATCAAATTGCGTGGGTCGGGACGCACCGTCACGATCCTTCGGGCAACCAGCCGTATATTGGCAGCTATTTGTTCTTGTACGCGATCGATTTGCCCGCCGGAACCCG
>DASQYL010000485.1:0-6810 GCA_035639235.1 Pyrinomonadaceae bacterium
TCGATCGTCAACACCCGCACGATCTGTTCATGGAATTATCGGCGCAGTACACTCTCCCGTTAGGCGACCGCGGAACCTGGTTCGCATACGTCGGTTATCCCGGCGAGCCGGCGCTTGGGCCACCCGCATTTATGCATCGGCCGTCCGCGTCGGAAAATGCTTCGGCGACGCTCGCGCATCACTTGCAGGATTCAACGCACATCAGTTTTGGCGTGTTGACGACAGGCTTCACTTATCGTTGGTTCAAGTTGGAAGGATCGATCTTCAATGGTCGTGAGCCGGATGAGAACCGCTACGATTTCGACTCGCACAAGTGGAATTCGCGTTCGGCCCGATTTACCTTCGCCCCTAACAAGAATTGGGTATTCCAAGTGAGTCACGGTTGGTTGCGCAGTCCCGAAGCGCAGGAACCTCTGGCGAATGTCGGTAGAACGACAGCCTCGCTGCAATACAATCGGCTGTTCGCGCGCGGAAACTGGGCGTCGGCCTTCATTTGGGGGCGCAATCACGTTAGCGAGTTGCGTGAGATCAGAAATCTAAACAGCTACACCGCCGAGTCAACCGTCAACTTCGCGGACCGCAACTATGTGTATACGCGTCTCGAATTAGTCGACAAGGATGAGTTGCTACAGCCGTCCGCGACTTTGAAGCTTGCGCATCCTCATCCGCGGTTTCGCCTCGGTGCTTACACGTTCGGCGCCGACCGCGACGTTTGGACCACCGACAAAGTTGCGCTGGCGCTGGGCGGTGACGCGACTTTTTATTCAAAGCCTGCGGTGCTGAATCTGATCTACGGTGACAGGCCGGTCTCGTGGAAATTGTTTCTCCGAATCCGGCCTGCCAAAATGAAGATGAGTTCCGCCTCAATGCACGGCAGTCACAATCTCTAAACGGTTCTGCGGCCGGTCAAAAGATTGATGACCAGCACGATGACCGCTAGCACCAGCAGCAGGTGAATGAAACCGCCCAAGGTGTAGCTTGAAACCAGACCCACCAACCACAACACCAACAGGATGACGAAAATTGTCCAGAGCATTCTCGCGTTCCCCCTCGTTTTCTAAATCGCTCTTCCGCTGACGGCAACGACCGTGCCTCGCGCGGCCGCTCGCCTATTTCCGCGGTTTTGCCTGGTTGTCGATGAGTTGGTTTGAATCGAGACATTGCGCCGCGCCGCGAAACTGTACGAAAGTACGGCAAACGGGCGTGCCGCGCTTGAACCCGAGTCAATGATGATTTTTCTGTCGCAATGAGGTCACTTTTTTCACGTCAGATGCTGGACTTGTAAACGACATTATGGCTAAATGGCCTTTGCTCGCCGCCGCGCGAGCGTTCGTTGGCTACAGGGTTTACGCGCAAAGCTGAATTCCCCCGACCCGCCTTCGCATTCAATCCTATAGTTCGTTGTTAATTGGTTCGCGCAAGCCACACCGCTTGCCGAGTTCCAGCTTAGGTAATCTCATGATTTCAAGAATTAAGAAGTTTGCCGGTCGCTCTCAACGCGCACTGGTGCTCGTCGCGTTGCTCTTCACCATCGCATTTGTTTTCGGATCAGTTTCATACGTGCGCTATCGCAACGCGCAGCCTGCGGTTCAGACGATTAACTATTCTGATTTGTACCGAATGGCTGAAGGCGCCAGCGCCGCGTCGGTGATGATTGAAAACGATGCGGTGATCGTTACGCGCACCGATGGCACAATGGTGCAGAGCATTGTCGCAGGCGAGTCGTTCCGCCAAACAGTTGTAGAGCTGTTTCGGAAGCGAAGCGTGCCGGTGGAATTCGCGTCGGCGCAGCCCTCGTTTGCCGCGACGCTCTTCATGTATTCATGGCCGGCGCTCGTCATTGGGTTGTTTGCGCTTATCGGATGGCGCGTGCATGTGACCGTCAACGGCGGCCGCGGCAGCAGCTTTAAGCTGAGCGATCAAAACGGTAAGCAGGCTACGACGTTTGCGGACGTCGCGGGCGTCGACGAGGCGAAAGCGGAATTGGCTGAGACGATCGATTTCCTGCGCGACCCTTTGAGCTTTGGCCGTCTCGGTGGGCGTGCGCCGCGCGGCGTGCTGCTGTATGGACCACCGGGAACCGGCAAGACTCTACTTGCACGCGCGGCGGCCGGTGAAGCAGGCGTGCCGTTTCTGTCCGTCTCGGGTTCAAGCTTTCAAGAGAAATTTGCTGGCGTAGGCGCCGCGCGAGTGCGACGCTTGTTCGCGCGCGCGCGCAAACTGGCGCCGTGCATCATCTTCATCGACGAGATCGATGCGCTCGGCCGCCAGCGCGGACGCGCCAGCGATTCGGGTTCCGCCGATCAAGATCAAACCCTCAATCAATTATTAGTCGAGATGGATGGCTTCGATCAAACGTCGAGCATCGTCGTGATCGCCTCGACCAATCGTCCAGACGTTTTGGATCAAGCGCTGACACGTCCCGGCCGTTTCGATCGCGAAATCATGGTGAATCTCGCCGACGTGCGCGGACGTGAAGCGATTCTGAAGGTACACTCGCGCAACATTCCGCTTGATCGGGATCTCGAATTGAACTGGATCGCGCGGGGCACACCGGGATTTTCCGGCGCGGATCTCGCGAACCTTTTGAACGAAGCGGCGATCTACGCAACCCGCCACGGCCAGTCCGCGGTCGCGCGCCAACACGTCGAATACGCGCGCGACAAAATTCTGATGGGCGCCGAACGCCAGGGTTTTATGATGGACGAAGACGAACGCTACGCTACCGCTGTGCATGAAGCCGGTCACGTAGCCGTGGGTCTCGCGGTGAAAAACAGCGATCCAATTCACAAGGTCTCGATTCTTCCACGCGGGCGCGCGCTCGGCGTCACGCAAGCCTTGCCCGATCGCGATCGTTTGATGAAGAAGCGCGAATATCTGGAAGATCAAATCGCGGTCCTCCTCGGTGGCCGCGCCGCCGAACAGATCGTGCTGAACACAATGACCGCCGGCGCCTCGAACGACATCGAACGCGCGGTGGAAATCGCCGGCAAAATGGTGCGCGAATTCGGCATGAGCCCGCTGGGTCCAATCTATGTCGGCGAGAAGTCACCCGATCAAAGTCCTGGCCTGCTCGATCGCATCGATGAAGCAACCAACGCGATCATTAACACGCAAATGAAGCGGGCCGCTGAAGTCGTTACCTCAGAAAGAGATTCAATTCATTGCCTCGTCGAACTGCTTTTGGAGCACGATACGGTGGAAGCGGAGCAGATCAAGACATGCTTCGATCGTTCGCTTCCGGTCGGAGATGTCAATGCCCATGCGTTGGCCAGCGCGAGGATTTAGTCAAATAGACAAAACGGGACATTTCACCCCGCATTTGAGCACGAAGCACGAAAGATCAAATAGACGGTGGCGAAATGAAAGCCCGCGTTGCTTGGCCATCAAGGTTCATTTAATCGCATAGACCTTCACGCTGGCGGCGTAATCGTTCACGTTATAGCGCGAAAGCAATTCGGTGAACTTGTCAAACAATCCTTCTTCCGTTTTCGCCGGCGCCGGCGCACAGCAAGCATAGGAGCCTGACGATAACCTCGGCTCAGGAGAGATTTGCGACATCGACGGTGAACAACAAGCTGATTGATTCTCGATCTTGGCGTAAGCGTTCAGGTCTGCACCCGAATCAATGACCTGTACGTGGAAAAATCCCGCGTCGGTCAGTCCTTGCTCATAGTCGTCGATGAGAATTGCGCCGGCGATGCAGCCGACATAAGCCATGATGTCGCTGCTGACTTCCGGCGGCAGCGGCTGCTTCAAAGCGATATCGCTCACCGCCAGGCGGCCGCCCGGTTTCAGCACCCGGGCAATCTCGCGAAACACGGTGGGCTTGTCGGGCGCGAGGTTGATGACGCAATTGCTGATCACGCAATCGACGGAATTGTCCGGCAAAGGCAGCTTGGACATCGTCGCCAAATGAAATTCAACGTTGGTGAACGGTTGCCCATGGTTAGCGCGCGCGGCGTTCCGCTGCGCTAGGTCGATCATCTCCGGCGTCATATCGATGCCAATCGCGCGACCCGTTGGCCCAACCTTCGCCGCCGCCAGAAAGACATCCAATCCGCCGCCCGATCCCAAATCGAGGACCGTTTCGCCTGCGCGCAAATTCGCAGTTGCCGTCGGGTTGCCGCAAGACAGTCCCATGTTGGCTTCCGCGGGGATCGACGCAAGCTCTTGGGCCGAGTAGCCGAACGCTTCGGCCACCGCGCGCACGCTCTCCTGGTCGGAGGACAGATGTGCTCCGGCTACCATGGCGTATCGCTCTCTCACTGCCTCTTCGATATATTGCGACATTGATCGTGACCTCGTTTCTATTTAGGCCATCTCAGAACATATGCCTGAGCGTATGTGCGCAGCATATGCTCTTTGAGTTATATATGTCAAGACGTATGTGTTATATGATAAGATCTGCCTGGCATGGTTAAGCAGAAGTCTTTCAATATGGATCGCTTTTTTCGGGCGTTTGCGGATCATACGCGCTTGCGTCTGCTCAATCTAATGCGCGGCGATGAAGTGTGTGTTTGCTTCTTCACTGAGATTCTGGGAACGCACCAGCCGAAGATCAGCCGTCATTTGGCTTACCTGCGGCGCGCGGGCATCGTGTCAGCGCGTCGTGAGGGCCAATGGATGCACTACCGCATCATTGAGCCGGACAACGCAGACGCGGCACGCGTGCTGCAGGCCATAATATTGTGGCTCGCCAATGACAAGCAGATGGAACGCGAGCGCGAGAGATTAGAAAGGGTTTGTTGTGCTCCCCGGCTGCCCGTGAGAATTCAGTCAGCCCCACGGCCGGTATCGATCGGCGCGTGAGGCTCACGACTCACGCACAATTTCAGCTTGGACTTACCGACCAAAACCAGATATGTGGATCCGGTCTGTGGCATGACCGTAGATCCGCAGCAGACTGCGGTTTCGTTCATCTATCAGGGTCAATCCTATTTCTTCTGCGCCGTCGGATGCTTCGAGAAGTTTAGAGCCGATCCGCAGAACTTCCTGAATCCGAAGCCAGCGCCTCTGATTGAAATTCAAACTCCTCACAAAGGGCGAGTGCCGGCGGAATCTGAACTAAAGCCAACGCCTTTCAATCGTGGTTCTGAGTTCACGTGTCCGATGCATCCAGAGATTGTTCGTGATGCGCCGGGCACTTGTCCGATCTGCGGAATGGCGCTTGAGCCGCGCAGTGTGAGTTTGGAGATGGAAGAGAACCCTGAACTCCATGAGATGACTCGTCGATTTTGGGTGAGCGCAGCGCTCGCGCTGCCGCTGCTGCTAATCGCCATGAGCGAAATGGGTTCGAGTAATCCCCTAAAACTCGTCTTATCAGTGCGCGCAATCGTTTGGCTGCAACTCGCGCTCGCGACTCCTGTCGTGCTTTGGGGCGGTTGGCCATTTTTCGTGCGCGCGTGGCAATCAATAGTCAATCGCAATCCGAATATGTTCACCCTGATTGGATTAGGCGTCTCAGTCGCTTACGGTTACAGCGTAATTGCAACAACGTTGCCGCAAATCTTCCCTTCATCATTTCGCGACATGAAGGGAAACGTCCCGGTCTATTTCGAAGCGGCGGCGGTCATAACCACTCTGGTGCTCTTAGGGCAGGTTTTGGAATTGAAGGCGCGCAGCGCGGCGAGTGGCGCGATTAAGGCGCTGCTGCGATTGGCGCCAAACACGGCGCGGCGCCTTGCTGACGACGGCCGCGAAGAAGATGTGCCGCTCGATCAAGTGGTAATCGGCGATCGCTTGCGCGTGCGGCCGGGTGAAAAGATTCCGGTAGATGGGATCGTGGTCGAAGGATCAAGTGCCGTCGATGAATCGATGGTTACGGGCGAGCCGATCCCTGTCGAAAAGCATTCAGGCGACGCGACGATTGGCGGAACAATCAACGGTAGCGGTTCATTCGTGATGCGCGCCGAGCATGTCGGCGCCGACACTCTCCTGTCGCGCATCGTCCAGATGGTGGCGGAGGCGCAACGTAGTCGCGCGCCTATCCAAAGGCTGGCAGACGTCGTTTCGGGATATTTCGTGCCGACGGTAATGCTCGCGGCACTAATAACTTTCGTTGCTTGGGCCATGGTTGGGCCGGAACCGCGTATGGCTTACGCTTTGATCAATGCCGTGGCGGTACTGATCATTGCTTGTCCCTGTGCGCTCGGGTTGGCGACGCCGATGTCGGTGACGGTCGCGATGGGCCAAGGCGCGCGGGCCGGTGTGCTCTTTCGTAATGCGGAAGCAATCGAGGTGCTTCGCGTTATCGATACGCTCGTCGTCGATAAGACCGGCACGCTGACAGAAGGAAAGCCGAAACTGATTACGATAACCACGCTCGACGGATTCGACGAACGCGAAGTCCTGCGTCTGGCTGCGAGCGTTGAACGCGCGAGCGAACATCCACTGGCAGCGGCTGTTATCGCCGGCGCGCGCGATCACGGAATTGAACTAATTACACCTCAGTCGTTCGCGTCGAGCATAGGCAAAGGAGTTACAGGGACGATCGACGGAAGAGCGGTCGCCGTCGGCAATCGAGCTTTGCTTGCCGAATTGAAGGTTGATGCGACCGCGCACGCAAGTGAGACAGAAGAGTTTCGCGCGCGTGGTGAAACTGTGATGTTCGTCGTCATCGACAAAAAAGTCGCGGGGCTGCTTGGCGTTGCCGATCCAATTAAGCAGAGTACTCCGGCGGCAATCAGCGAATTGCATGCGAACGGAATAAAGATCGTGATGCTCACCGGCGACAGTGGAACCACCGCGCACGCTGTGGCCGGGAAGCTCGGCATCGATGAAGTGATCGCGGAAATCCTGCCGGCGCAA
>DASQYL010000486.1:0-15634 GCA_035639235.1 Pyrinomonadaceae bacterium
GGATCGCCCAGACCGTCATTTTGTGTGTAGTTCTTAAACCGGTATCCATCGAAACAACTCAATCCTTCCCAAGTTGCCAGCCAAAGATAATCTTTGGCGTCCTGGTGCATTGCCGTTACGTGACTATGCGCCAACCCATCCGAAACGTCGTAGTGACGAATGGAAAGATGTTGCGCAAGAACCGCCGGCGCGAAAGATGAGGAACCAATTAGCGAGATGAAAACAATGAGCTTACAAAGAATGTTATCGAGGTGCTTGCACCGCATGTTCATCTTCCAGTGCCTTAGACGAAAGAATAGCTATGCCGGTCTCAATTGGGAATCGCGACGCGGTCCGTTTGTTACGGACCTGTCACGATTGTCTGGTTTTTGCTTGACCGACAGCGTGAACGGGTGTACTTTGTGTGTTGTTTCAGGTGTTTGACAGAGATCGCTAATCACAGGTTGTCTGAAGGTGGCAGGGCTTTTGCTAACGCAGCGGCAGCTATTAATTTTCGCCGCAGTCTTTTTACCGCCGTCAATAAGCACCACCTTTGAAGTACAGGATCGCACGTAAGCGACGATTCTCAAGTCTGTGCCTAGCCATCCCTGTTCCCGAACCTACCCTGTTTTTTTCGCCCCGCCGGTTGTGAGATTGGCGGGGCGCTTCTCTGTGAATTTGTGATTTTCGATTTTGGATTTGCGATCGTCCGGTATCGCAAGGTGAACGCGTAAAAACACGACGGAAAATTGTCAATCGAAAATCTGAAATCGAAAATTTGATTCACATCGCCAGCCCGCCATCGACCTGAATCACCTGGCCAGTGATATACCGCGCGTCGTTTGAGAGCAGAAAGCAGGCGATGCGCGCAACTTCATCAGCTTCCGCAAATCGCCCCAAAGGGATCTGCTCCATCAATTTCGCTTGATAATTTTCATCGAGCGCCGAAGCCATATCCGTCGCGACCATACCGAGAGCTAAAGCATTCACCGTGACTTTCCGGCTGGCGACTTCTCGCGCCAGCGCTTTTGTCAATCCGATCATTCCAGCTTTCGATGCGGAATAATTCGATTGCCCGGCCATGCCGACAACGCCGCTGATCGAAGTGATGTTGAGAATCGATCCGCCGTCGTCCTGCCGCAGCATCACCCGCAACGCAGCCTTGGAAAAATTCCATGAGCCTTTGAGATTAGTATCGATTACGGCATCCCAATCGTCTTCCTTCATTCGCAGGATTAAAGTATCGCGCACAATGCCGGCATTGTTGATGAGAAAATCGATCCGGCCGAATGCATCCTTCGTCTGCTTCACCATTTCCGCAGCCGCTTCAGTGCTGGCCACATCGCCCTGCGCAGCAAGGCAGCGCACACCTAAGTTTTCAATTTCCGATTTCAAATGTTCGGCGGCCTCGGCGCTCTTCGCGTAATTAAAAGCGACGTCGGCGCCGCGTCGTGCCAACTCCAGAGCGGTCGCGCGTCCGATACCACGCGTGGCTCCGGTCACGATTGCCGCTCGTCCTGCAAATTGTTTCTCTTCACTCAAGATCATCACCTCGCGTCGTCACTTCCGAGTCGCGAACTATAACAAAGCCAGGGAGTCAGTACCATCCGCGTCAGTGGATGGGTTAAGGCGACGTTGCTGTCAATTGAATCCATTTGGTTATGCAAATGATACTGACTCTGTTGGCTTCGAGACTCGCTTTCCGCAAGCGCATCTTTTATTGTAAAGCTTTATCAACCGCTTTCAGAGATTCACCCCCGCGTTCAGATTTAGCAGAGTGAATGAGGAGGTAATGTGAAGTTAATTGTTTTGGCCGCGGGTTATGCGACGCGGCTCTATCCATTGACGCTCAACCAGCCGAAGCCGCTGCTGCCCGTCGCCGGCAAGCCGATCATGGAACATGTGCTCGACAATTTGATGCCGATCGATGAAATCGATCAGATTTACATCGTTACCAATGCGAAGTTCGTGGGGCACTTTGAAAGGTGGGCCAATGAGTACAGGACGGGTCATAAGGTGCGGACAATAGAAATCATCAACGACAAGTCCACCGATGACTCAAACAAGCTGGGCGCGATCGGCGATACTAATCTCGTGATCGATCAAGCGAAAATCACTGAGGACCTCATCGTCGTGGGCGGCGATAACCTCTTCAGCGAAAGTCTGGAAAGGTTTGGCGACTTCTGTCGCGACCGCAACGCACCGGTGACGGGTGTTTACGACGTGGGCGATCTCAATGAAATCAAGAAGTACAATGCGATTGAAATCGATGATCAGGATCGCATCACGTATTTTGAAGAGAAGCCTGAGCACCCAAAGAGCACACTAACCGGCATCGCCTTGTATTATTATCCGCAATCAGTGCTTCCGATGATCAAGCAATACGTAGCCGAGGGCAACAACGCCGATCAGCCGGGACGTCTGGTGCAATGGCTTTATCCGCGCACGCCGTTCTATGTTTGGCGCGTGCCTGGAATTTGGTTTGACGTGGGATCGAAAGAGACGCTGGAAGAGGCAAATCGGATTTTCTCGCAATAATAACGCCGGCGTCTAGAAGCCGCACTTGTGTGGCCAATCGCACTGGACAAGTCGGCGTCTAAACAACTCGACACGGAACTGGGAGAGGAACAGATCAGTGCTTGATCTGAATTATGTAAGAGAGAATCTCGACGCGGTGCGCACGGCGCTCGCCAAACGGAAGATGCCGTCCGTCGCGCTCGACGATTTCGCGCGCGCCGACGAAGAGCGCCGGCGAGTGATTGCCGAATCCGATCGGTTGAATGCCGAACGGAATTCTGCCAGCCGGGAGATTGGCGCGTTGATGAAAGGAGGGAAGCGCGACGAAGCGGACGCGCGGCGCCGAGCCGTCAGCGAGTTGAAGGATCGCATTAGCGAACTGGACCAGAAGCGCAACGAGGCTCAAACACGCATGCACGAATTGCTTTCAACGCTTCCCAACATTCCTCACGATAGTGTTCCCGTAGGCCAGGACGAATCGGCGAATGTCGAAGTGCGGCGCTGGGGCACGAAACCTGAATTCGATTTCGAACCCAGGGACCACGTCGATCTGGGAACGGCTTTAGGAATTCTCGATCTTGAAAGGGCGACGAAAATTGCCGGAGCACGTTTCGCGATTTTAAACGGCGCGGGCGCGCGTCTGGAGCGGGCGCTGGTCAATTTCATGCTCGAATTACACACGCGCGAGCATGGCTACACCGAAACCCTGCCGCCGTTTATCGTTAACCGGGACGCCCTCTTCGGTACGGGCCAACTGCCGAAGTTCGAGCAGGATCTTTTCAAACTCGAAGATGAACGCGGCTTCTATCTTATCCCGACGGCCGAAGTTCCGGTGACGAATTATTACGCGTCGGAAATTCTCGATGCCGAGCAACTGCCGATGAAGTTCGTCGCTTACACGCCTTGTTTTCGCTCAGAGGCGGGCAGCTACGGCAAAGACACGCGCGGTGTCATTCGCCAACATCAATTTGAAAAAGTCGAAGTGGTGAAGTACTCGCTGCCGGAAAATTCTTACGATGAACTCGAATCGCTAACGCGTGACGCTGAAAGAGTCCTGCAGGAGCTTGGCATTCATTATCGCGTCGTCGCTCTTTCTACCGGCGATCTCGGATTCAGCAATGCGAAGACCTACGACATTGAAGTCTGGTTGCCGTCGCAGAATGCGTTTCGCGAAATCTCTTCATGCTCGAATTACGAAGCTTTCCAGGCACGCCGAGCGAACATTCGCTTTCGTCGCGGCGGTGGTAAGCCCGAGTTCGTGCACACGCTCAACGGCTCGGCGCTGGCCGTGGGCCGCACTTGGGTCGCAGTGCTCGAGAATTTTCAGCAGCGCGACGGTTCAATCGCAATCCCCGAAGTGTTGCGGCCATATATGGGCGACCTTGATCTAATCAATGGGCGTTGAGATAAGGCGTAAATTTTCTTGACAACCCTCGCTAAACCTAATAGAGTGCGCCCCGTCCCAATCCCCCTCGGTAAAGTTTTTGGTGTCAAACCCACTTGGAGGTGAAAGAAAAATGGCAACCAAACCCACTACAATCAAGGTCGGCGACCTCGCCAAGGCCATCGAAAAGGCCATCTCAACCCAACGCGGAACGAAATTTCCTGGCGGCATTATCATGGGAAAAGTCATCCGTGGAGAGCTGAAAAATCTTAATGCGGACGCCGCGGCAAAGAGCATCACTGAAGAAGTATCGCGGGCCGTTCCTGGCGCCAAGTTGACGCCTCAGGTCATCACTGCCGGCGGCTTTACAACCATGGGATTCATCTTCATGCCGGCTGAATTCGAACCGTAACCAAGCCGATGAACAAAGCAGGAACTGTCGCAACCGCTCGCGCGCGGTTGATGTGCCCGAGCGCCCAGCCGGAGATGGATGACAGCGTGGTGCTGGGCGTCCTGGAAGAGACGCCCGGTGGCCGACGCCTCGCGTGGATCGAAGAGCCCCAACCGGTCACACCGGAATTGTTTTCACTGACGTGCGAAGTCGATCCCCGCAACGTCTTTCGATTCGCAGGCCGGTGCGAGGAAAAGAAGTGTGCGCACTTCGATGGACAGGATTGCCAACTAGCAACACGAATAGTGCAGATCCTTCCGCGCGTGGTCGATGTTTTGCCGGCATGCGGCATTCGCGCTGAATGTCGTTGGTATCAACAGGAGGGAAAGGCGGCGTGTTTCCGCTGTCCTCAGGTCATCACGCACTTGGAAAATCCCACCGCTCAGATGTTACAGGCTGCGACGCCAACTCAAGTGGATTCACCCGGACATCGATCACCAGCTGACGGAATTTCCGTCTGACTCATGACTTTTAGGGCCGTTCATAAACGGATCGTTTTGCCGTGACAAAAACGTGAGGACCTGCGGCAGGCAAGGACGTTGACAGCAAGTTATTACGGGCATAAATTGCTCGCATCCCCAGGGCTGAAATCAACACACTCGCAGAGGAGTCGCCATGAGAATAAAACTGACTTTGGTGTTCGCTCTGATCATGACGTTTGTTTTAGCGGGCTTGATATTTGAGACCGCCAGCGGCCGGAGCAGCGCGTCAACTTCGCCGCTGAACGCCACCAGCACGACTACCAGCATCCAGAACAGCAACACGATGAGGCATCGCGAGCGCCGCCGTCATCGTCGCCATAGTCGTCGTCATCGTCGTGCTCGCCGCATGCCCGGAAATACAAATAGTTAACGCCACAAACGTTGAAGGCCCTGCGAATGCGGGGCTTTCGGCTATTTAGATACTGAGTTTCGCGCGCTCCAGCGCAGTCACAAACGCGGGATCGCGTCGCGCCAGCGTTTCTCGATCCACCCGGCCCGATCTCATCATCAGAGAATAAGCAAGTTCGATTGGTGAAAGATGCATGTAGCTGCGCGCGTTTTCAAACCACCGCATGCTTCCGTAAGCGGCGGCCTGGTAATCTTCGATCACCGGCCTTCGAACCCTTTCAAATTCGTCCAAGGCCGAGGGTGTGTCCTTGGTTCGGCTGAAACAATCGGCCAGCGCGATCGCGTCTTCCATTGCCAGCTTCGTACCGGAGCCGATCGAAAAATGCGCAGTGTGCAAAGCGTCGCCGAGGAGCACGACGTTGTCGAATATCCAATGCGCATTCCTTACCAGCAGGAAATTGATCCACTTGGAATTGTTCGAGAGCAATTCGTGGCCCTGCAGGTCGCGCGCAAACAGTTGCTGCAAATAAGCGCGCGTCTCGTCGTCGCGCATGCGATCAAACTCCGCGTTCTCCCATGTTTGTGGATCGCATTCAACGATGAAAGTGCTGGTGTGTTTGTCGAATTTGTAAGAGTGTGCGGCGAAAATGCCGGCTTCGTTCTCACGAAAAGTCAGTGCGAGGCCGTGAAACAGTTGAGGCGTTCCGTACCAAATATATTTGTTCGGCCGCACGCTAAGATCGGGCTTGAATTCAGCAGCGAACGCCTGGCGGGTCAAACTGTTGACGCCGTCTGCGCCGACCAGCAGATCGCATTCGGCCTGCATTGAAATAACATCGGCGACCTCGTGGCGAAATTTGATCGCAATGTCCAGCTCATCGCAGCGGGCTTGCAGAATCTTGAGTAATCGAATGCGCGCGATGCCTGAGAAGCTGTTGCCCCGAATCGAAATCTTTTCATCGCGGTGTACGACGTCGACGTTATCCCAGGCTGCGAATTCGCGTGTGATCGCCGCGTGCGAGCGCTCATCAGCCGCGCGTAGATTCGCGAGCGTCCTGCCGGAGAACACCACGCCCCAGCCGAAGGTATCGTCTGGTCCGTTGCGTTCGTGGATGTTGATGTCGTGCGCGGCGTCGGCCTGTTTCATGAGGATGGCGAAGTACATCCCCGCGGGTCCGCCGCCGATGATCGTGATTTTCATGACGAGATCAAAGTTAGAGAGCCACTTTAGTCGGGCATTTCTCAGGCAACCCCAATCCCGCTAATTTGAATTTCGCAATTCGTCCAGTGCTGTCCCCAATCGATCCACGCCCTTCGCAAAGAGTTGTGGGTCAGCGCACATGCCGATGCGGAAATGGTCGGGTGATTCAAAGAATTTGCCAGGCACGATGGCGGTATCGTACTTCTGTGTCAGCGCGTTGTAGAGTTCCTCTACTTCGCCTCGCATCAGCCGTGGGAACGATGTAGTCCCAAATCGAGACTGCTCGACCTGTAGATCCTCGCGCGAATCGTAGAAGTCGTTCAGCACTGCGCGATTTGTCTCCAAAATATTTTTTGCACGCTTAATAAAGTGTGGCAGCCTGGCCATCGCCAGCGCGCTCAATCTTTCTGCCGGATGCGGCGCGAGCGCGCCAAAGATGTCGTGGAGTAATCTCATACGCCGGGCCAGGGAAGGCTTCGCGAGAATCCAACCGCAGCGCAGGCCGCTCAAGCCGTAACCCTTCGTCAAGCTGCTGGTGGCCATAAACTGGGGCCCAAGACGAACGGCAGACGCGGGCGTGTTTTCGAATAGCGCTTCGAGATAAACCTCGTCAACCAGGACGCGCGCGCCGACGTCATTTGCGAGTTTACCAATTCGACGCAGGGTCGCTTCGTCGATCAGCGCACTACTCGGATTATGAAGGTTCGTCAATACGATCAATCGCGTGTGTGAGCTTATCTGTGATTGAAGATCGTCGAGATCCACGCGATAAGCGTCTTCCGCGGGTCGCGCGAACCGTTTGATTTGCGCTCCGAAGTAGTGTGCCAGCGCCAGCAGCGGTTCGTACGTGGGCTGCTCGATCACTACCTCGTCGCCGTGTTCAATCGCGGCGGCCATCGCCAGGTGGTTCGCCATCGAGGTGCCGCCGGAAATTGTGACGACGCATTCAGGCGCAACGTTCGCATGCGTGGCGAGTTCGTCAACCAATGGACCATAGCCGTAGGAATTATCACCGTTGAGATCGATGTCGTCGATCTGTGCGCCAAGTTCCGCAAACGGCAAATTTAAAATGCCGCTCAAAGCCAGATCGTACTTGACCTTCTGTCGCGTCTTGGCCCAGTGCATGTAAGTTGATTGAGTGTTCATAACGGAGCGCCCGCGTCTTGCGGGCGGTGCGCGGGCATCCTGCCCGCATTTTTAGTCGACGCCCTCCCTGACGGTCGGGCTACTGCCTGGTCTGGCCCACACAAAATACGCCGGCACGCCCAGCAACATAATTCCAAAGCTGATGGCGCTGTTCAGCGGAAATTTGTAAAGCAAACTGAAAGTTATTACACCGCAGGCGGCGATGAAGAACAGCGTCGTGAACGGATGCCCCGGAACCCGAAACACTTCGGCGTTAGGTGCGCGTTGCCGGCGAAACGCGAAGACACAGACGGCGGATAGCGCAAAGAACAGAACATCGACTGACACGACGTAATTCAAAATCCATTCGAAGCGGCTCGCCAACAACGCAATGATAATCGCAAAGCAACCTTGCAAAGCAATCGCAAATGCGGGCACATGCGCGCGATTGACGCTGGCAAGCTGTTTGAAAAACAGGCCATCCTCGGCCATCGCGAAATAAACTCGCGGCGCGGTCAACATGCTCTGACTCAGGAAACCGATGGTGGATATCGCGATGCCCGTGGCGATCAATCGTGCGCCGCGATCCCCGAGCGCCAGCCGCATCACTGCGGAAGCCGGTGTCGGAGTTTGCGCCAATCCAGTCGCCCCCAAAGCGTGCACGCACACATAGTTCACCGAAAGATAGACGGCGATTACGCCGAGGACGCCGAACAACAATCCGCGCGGCAGAGTTTTTTTCGGTTCACGTACTTCGCCGGCGACGAAACACGCGGTTTGCCAGCCGCCATATGCGAATTGTGCCGGGATGAGCGCCGCGCCAAATGCGATCAGCAGGCCCCAGGTATTCGCGGTGTGCGTGGATATCTCAGCGACGTTCGTGATTGCAGGTTTGGCCATCAGCCCAAAAGCTACGAGCGCGGCAATCGCAACCAGTTTTAATATCATGAAGACATTTTGCGTGGCGCTGCCCGCGCGCACACCAACGCAATTGATAATTGTCAAAACAGCAAGCGCGGCCGATCCCAAAACCGCCGCGCGCAGGTCGTTGCCGGCCACGCCGAACAATTCAAGTGCGTGATTGGCGAAGATCAGCGCCACCGCCGCCATGCCGCCGGTTTGAATCACAAACAGCAGACTCCATCCGTAGAGAAACGCGATCAACGGATGCATGGCTTCGCGCAGGTAAATATATTGCCCGCCAGAAACAGTTACCTGCGAAGATAGCTCAGCATAGATGAACGCACCCGCGAGTGCGATCAAACCACCGACGGCCCAGGCGCCGAGAATTAGCAGCGGCGTGTGAACTTGTTGCGCGACAACGTATGGATTAGTAAAAATGCCGGCGCCAATGATGCCGCCCATCACGATCATCGTCGCGTCGAACAGGCCGAGACGGCGGGAGAGATGAGATTTGGTGGCTGAGTCTTTGGTCAATGCGGTCACACGGGTCAGAGTACTAACTTTAGTTGGGCAGTGTGCTCGTGATGCGAAAAGCCCGACTAAAGTCGGTACTCTAACTAACGCTGATTCGTTACCTGGTTGTCACTCTTTCAACAGTTGATTAGCAACAATTAGTTTTTGAATTTCCGATGTGCCTTCGTAGATGCGCAGCGCGCGTACGTCGCGATAGAGCCGCTCGGCAACGCTGCCACGCACCAGTCCACTCCCGCCGTGAATCTGAACAGCTTGATCGACAATGCGCGAACCAGCTTCCGTAGCAAAAAGTTTAGCTTCGCTGGCTTCGCGCGTTGACGTTTGGGCGCCGACATCTTTGAGATAAGCGGCGCGATAAACCAACAAGCGCGCGGCATCGAGTTCCGTCGCCATCTCCGCGAGCTTTTCCTGGATCAACTGATGTTCGCTGAGATGTTTACCAAATTGCTCGCGCGCCTTTGCGTGAAACACGCTTTCATCAAGCGCCCGCCGGGCCATGCCACAAGCTGCAGCGCCGACGCTGGCGCGGAACATATCGAGGGTCTGTAGACTGAGACGCAATCCATCGCCCTGGTTTCCGATCATGTCTTCCGCCGGAACTTTGCAGTTCTTTAGTTCGAGTTCGCCGATCGGATGGGGCGAGATCATGTCGGTCCTTTCTGCTACCGAAAATCCTGGCATGCGCGCCGACACGATGAAAGCAGAAATTTCCGCGCGGCCATCTTCGCGTGTGCCCGTGCGCGCGAAAACGGTATAGAAATCGGCGACGCCCGCGTTCGAGATAAATCGTTTGCGGCCATCGATGATGTAAGCATCGTCGTCTCTGCGCGCGACGGTCTTGAGTGCGGCGACGTCAGAACCTGCGTCCGGTTCAGTCACAGCAAAGGCGGCGATGGCTTTACCCGTGCGCGCGCGCGCCAGCCAAAAGTCGCGCACGTGTTCAGTCGCCGCCAGGCTGATCGCGTAAGTGCCAAGGCCTTGCATGACAAAGGCGAGATCGGCGAGCGCGGATGAGTACGAAAGCGCTTCCCGGACAATACACAACGCCCGCAGATCGAAAGGCTCACCGGGCGTAGCCACCGCATACCGCAGCAGATCGTTTTCAGCCAGCAGCAGAACATAATCGCGCAAAGCCTGATCGGGATCGCGTTCATCGTCGGGCGCATGCGGTTCAGCCTCCCGTTCAACGAACTGCGCAATGCGGTCTGCAAGTGCGCGATGATCAGAAGAGAAGAATGGAGTTGTGGCGATGAATGAGTCCAAATTATTTAAACTTCGCCGGACGCTTTTCAACGAACGCCGCGTGTGCCTCCTTGAAATCCGGCGTCTGCATGCACAGCGCTTGCGCCACGGCTTCGGCTTCGAGCGCCGATTCGAAGCTCATATGCATTTCGCGATTGAGCATTTCTTTGGTTTTGGCGATACCGACCGCTGGTCCATTCGCGAGCTTCTCGGCGAACTCGCGAGTTGCGGTTCCGAGCTGCTCGCGTGGGACGACGCGATTGTACAGGCCGATGCGTTCGGCTTCTCGAGCTTCGACGAAGTCGCCAGCCATCAACAGTTCAGTTGCTTTCGCCAGTCCTACAACGCGCGGCAGAAGATACGTCGCGCCCATGTCTGTACCCGCTAATCCCACCTTCACAAAGATGAAAGCAATCTTTGCTTCTTCCGCAGCAACGCGAATGTCGGAGGCGAGTGCAATGCACGCGCCAGCGCCGGCCACGGTGCCGTTCAAGCTGGCGACGATCGGCTTCGGCAAAGCTCGCATGTTGCGAATTAAATCGCACGTCAATCGCGTGAAATCGAGCAGGCCTTCGGCGTCGCGGCCCGTCAATTCGCCAATGATGTCGATGACATCGCCGCCTGAACAAAACGCTCGGCCGGCGCCCGTGATGACGACGACGCGCAAATCGTTTTCATCGCGGAGTTGAGCGATGAAATCGGTCAACTCGTGATAGACCTCGAAAGTGATCGCGTTGAGCCGGTCCGGGCGGTTCAAAGTGATCGTCCCGATGCCCTTCTGTTGTTCGTAAAGAAATGACTTGGGATTGAGCATTCGATGTAACGCAAGCCGTCAGCTTGCGGGCCGCAAACTAACAGTTTGCGTTACAGCACCGCCATTGCTTCAATTTCTATTTTCGCCCGATCTTCCAGCAAGCTCTTTACTTCAACCAGCACCATCGCCGGAAAATGTTTGCCCATGCGCGCGCGATACCGTTCGCCGATCTCTTTCATGCGATCGCGATATTCGTTTCTGTCGGTCACGTAGATAACCAGCCTGGCAATTTGTTCGGGCTGTCCGCCCGCTTCGATAACGACCGCAATCACATTCGCCAATGCGCGATCGAACTGCTCGACAAGATCGGCGCTGACGATTTGTTGTTGTTGGTTCCAGGCGACCTGACCGGCGATGAACAGCAAGCGCGCGCCAGCTTCTGTCAACACGCCGTTCGCATAACCACGCGGCGCGCCGAGTGATTCAGGGTTGATGATTCGCGGGCTCATCTTTGTTGCACAATCTCCAATTGATTTCCGCCCGGATCGCGCACATAAAAACGATCGGCGCCGGGAATCGGCCGCGAGTCCGGAAGGATTTCAATCCCGGCTTCGCGAAATTTCTTTTCGGCTGCTGCCAGATCGGAAACAGCGAAGCAGACATGACGAGAACTCAACGATGCTTGTGCGTCTTCGACCGACAGGTGCAATTGATTTTCGCCGATTCGATACCAGGCGCCGCTTTGCCGCGTGGCGCTGGGTTTGGGAATCTGTTCAAGTCCCAAAACCGAGCCGTAGAAATTTTTCGCCGCCGCTTCAAGTTCCGGCGCCACTGTGACGTTGACATGATGAAGCGCGATGACCATTTGGCCCATCCATTAGCCGCGGATCGACGCGGATAAACGCAGATTAAGCAAGCTGATTGCGCAATTCTCCATCCGCGCAAATCAGCGTTAATCCGCGGCTGATTTCTTTTGCTTCTCGGCAAACTGAGCTGCGACGTCAAATCGGTCTTCGCGCGCAGTGTCCGCATTCTTGATCTTCTCTTCCAAATATTTATTGAACTCGGCAGATCGATTTTTCGGCACACTCAAGGTTTGCCAAGCGCTCGCTTTGAAATGCTTCGCAAGAAAGACTATTTGCCCAACATGATATGCATAATGAGCGATCTGTCGGTTGATGGCCTGGACGACGGTGTGATCCTGCCCTCGGATGGTGATAGTGCGCATCAGGTCTTCCGCGCGCAGCGGTTCGATAGCGTCAAACGTGCACTGCCAGCCTTTATCCCAGTACGAAATCATGTCCGCCTTGGTCGTGTCCGGCAGCATGACAAATTCCATGTCGCGATTGCGATTCGGCTTCTCGCCGTCGCTCGTCAGAAAGTCTGTCCAGCGAGAGAGCATATTGCCGGCCATGTGCTTCATATTCACCGCGACGCTGTTCGACTCCTCGTCGATCGTCCGGAATAGATCTGCTTCGTCAATTTGGTCGAAGGCGTGCTCTGCCAGTTTCTTGTAGTCTCGGAATGACTTCAGCGCATCTTCGAGGAAATGCGCGCCAATTGATTCATTACTCATATTGGAGATAAGAGAATGGATGTTAACTAATCGGAAAAGATCTTTTTGACTTCAATCGCGAGCCCCGGTATCACCGATGAACCCAGATCGTCCCCGCCAACCAATAGGCGTCCTTCATCGTACCTGTCGCCGCGCAACCTCCGCACTTCGACTGTTTCCTGCTTTTCGTCCACCAGCCACAACTCTTTCACGCCCAAAGCTGCGTAAGTGTCCGATTTAGTATTGCGATCGTAAATTGCGGAACCTGGCGAGACGACTTCAATTACCAAATCAGCAGTTGTGCGACGCGCAGGATCGAGTCGCGCTTCCGTCTCTTTCGATAGATAGAACAGATCCGGTTCGAGATAGGTGCGAGCGCTGGTCCAGATCGCGGCGCGCGGCGTTAACAATCTTCCCGTCAGGCCAAGCCTAATTATTTCCGCGGCCAAAAGGAGGTTTAAGCGGCCGACGACATTGTCATGAGTGTACTCTGGCGGTGGTGACATATACAGTACTCCGGCAATCAATTCGAGCTTCGAGTGATCGGGCGGATCGGGAAGCGCCCAGAACTCCTCGAGCGTGTAGGTCTTAACCAGCGGAGATGTGTTTACCCAAGCCATGTCTGTAGCGGATTATACCATTCGTCAGAGCATCCACTGATCGCGGTTTGGATAATAAGAAGGTGAGCGATCGGGAAAACGCTGCTTGTATTTTTTATAGCGTTCGTGCCAGTACTCATAACGCCGGTCGGATGATTTCAGTTTCTGGTGCGGGATGGCGCGCAGGTAATCTTCGATCTTGCGCATGTGTCGTGAATTGAAGCGCCAATCATAATTGGCAAGTTCGTACAGACTCGTCAACGCATAACCCTTGATGCGTCCGCTCAGGTCGATGTAAGGATCGAAGTAACTCCAGACAAGTTGCCGGAGGTTTCGAAACAGAGGCTTGCGTCCATGCAAACCAATGTCGCGCGAACGCGCAATCGATCCCCACTTGCCCTTGTGCTGAAAAACGAAGATCACGTGATCGAGCAAGTCCCATGATTCGATGTCCAGCAACAGCGGCGGATATCCATGTTGTTCGAGGATTACCGCGGCAGACACGCAAGCCTCCAAACAATGCGCTTCGTTTCGTCTCACGACTTCGCGAAATGAGCGCATGGTGCCGCCGCGGCGTTCCCAGTTGTAAGGCATGGCGGTGAGCCAGCGTTGTACCTTCGCGGGCGTGTTCAACTTCTGAATTAGCCGCCACTCCCGCGGGGTGAAGGCGTGCTCTGGAGGCGCTGCGTTCATGTGAGAAGCAGCATAATGCAAATCGTGTCAGAAGCCCGACCGTGAGGGAGGGCATAGGCGAACGAATTCAGCCGCAAATGAACGCGGGTTAATGCTGATAAGAACTGATAGTCAATTCTGATCCGCGTCGATCCGCGTTCATCCGCGGCTAATTGATGGCGCGTGGCCCTGCCTTAAAGTCGGGCTTCTGACCCGCGAACTCGCCGGTCACAGGCGCTTGCGTCCGCCCATTGTCTAATGTAAGACTTAGTTTTAATTATTCGCTCGCAATTCACATCAGATCGGAGCAAGTAATGAGTTCTCCTGTGCAAAAAACAATCGAACGCGACGCGTCGCAGCCGCTGAGTTCCAACGTTCACCTGCTTAATTGGGTCGACAAGATGGCGGCGCTGACGAAACCGGCGGCGATTCATTGGGTCGATGGCTCAGTCGAAGAAGACGAGCAATTAAAGGCCGAGATGGTTGCGGCCGGTACGTTCATCAAGCTCAATGAAGAGCTTTGGCCGGGATGTTATTACGCGCGTTCTCATCCGTCCGATGTGGCGCGCGTGGAGGACCGCACGTTTATTTGCTCGCTATCGAAAGACGCCGCTGGTCCAACTAACAATTGGGAAGAACCGTTTGCGATGCGGCGCCGCTTGAAAGAATTGTTTGACGGATCGATGCGCGGCCGCACGATGTACGTGTTGCCGTTCAGTATGGGGCCCGTGGGATCGCCTATGTCGCAGATCGGTGTGCAACTTACCGACTCGCCTTACGTCGTCGTCAACATGCGCATCATGGCGCGCATCGGCATGCCCGTGTATGCCGAAATTGATAAAGATTACAAACGCGTCGTGCCGTGTATGCATTCGGTGGGCGCGCCTTTGGCCGACGGCGAACCGGACGTGCCGTGGCCGTGCAACGCTGAGAAGTACATCGTGCACTTTCCTGAAACACGCGAGATTTGGTCGTTCGGATCGGGCTATGGCGGTAATGCGCTGCTGGGCAAGAAGTGTTTCGCGCTGCGCATCGCTTCAAACATCGCGCGCGACGAAGGCTGGATGGCCGAGCACATGCTGATCGTCGGCGTCGAAAATCCGCAAGGCGAGAAGACTTACGTGACGGCCGCGTTTCCAAGCGCGTGCGGCAAAACGAATTTCGCGATGCTCATTCCGCCCGAAGGCTTCGAGGGTTGGAAGGTTTATACCGTCGGCGATGACATCGCGTGGATCAAACCGGATGCGAATGGACGGCTGCACGCGATCAATCCGGAAGCCGGATTCTTTGGCGTGGCGCCGGGAACTTCGCATAAGACAAATCCGAATGCGATGAAGACGCTCGCCAAGAATTCAATCTTCACAAACGTCGCGCTCACGCCCGAAGGCGGCGTGTGGTGGGAAGGCATGACTGATGACCCGCCGGCAGAATGTCTCGACTGGCAAGGCAACAAGTGGACACCGGCGATCGGGAAAGAGACAGGAGCGAAAGCCGCGCATCCGAACGCGCGCTTCACGGCGCCGGCTGCGCAATGTCCGACTATCGATCCCGATTGGGAAAATCCGAACGGCGTGCCGATCTCGGCCATCATTTTTGGCGGACGGCGCGCAACGACGATGCCGCTGGTCTATCAATCATTCAACTGGACCTCGGGCGTTTACATCGGCGCGACGATGGGATCGGAAATGACCGCGGCGGCGTTCGGCGCCATCGGCAAAGTGCGCCGCGACCCGATGGCGATGCTGCCATTCTGTGGTTATCACATGGGCGATTATTTTCGCCACTGGATTCGCATGCAGCGCTCACTCGAAGAAACCCCGAAAATCTTTCACGTGAACTGGTTTCGCAAAGACAAAGACGGCAAATTCATGTGGCCGGGCTTTAGCGA
>DASQYL010000487.1:0-19828 GCA_035639235.1 Pyrinomonadaceae bacterium
CCATATCACTGGCTCTACCAATGGAACTAAATTCGGCAGGCTGCCCAAGCGTTCGCGCAGACCGGTTATATATTTTCCGCTGCGAAAAGCGTCGATAATAAATCGAGGAAGGAGAATGAGGAACGCGACGGTCAGCAGAAAGCTATAGATTAAATACACGACTTAAGGCTGTTAGATACGAATTGCCGCAGCCTTGGGCGACAGTTATCGCGCTCGTTCAATGTAGCGGCCTTCGTTCGGATCTACACGAATTCGATCACCTTCATTGACGAACGGCGGGACCTGAATAGTAACGCCGTTTTCCAAAGTAGCAGGCTTATTGACGTTTGAAACAGTTGCGCCCTTCAACGACGGTTCAGTTTGGGTGACAGTTAACTCTATAGACGGCGGCATTTCGATGCCGATAGGCGAACCTTCATAGAACTCTGCTTGAATCTTAAGCCCAGGCGACAGCCACTGGGCTGAATCGCCGAGCTCTTCATCGCTCAACGCCACCTGCTCGTAATTTTCGGTGTTCATGAAGTGATGATGTGAGCCGTCCGAATACAAGTACTCCATCTCGTGTTGCTCTAACGTCGCCCGCTCAATAGTGTCGGCTGAGCGAAAGCGATGCTCGAACGATGATCCCGACCTCAGGCTGCGCAGTTTTGTCTGAATCATTGCGCGCAGGTTGCCCGGTGTATGGTGACGAAATTCAACGACGCGGCACGGCTCACCTTCGAAAACTATGACCATGCCGCGCCGAATCTGGGTTGCTGGAATTGCCATTCTATCGTTTCTCTCTCAATCGTGATGACTAGGACCGGACCTGCTTGCCTGTTGCAAACCACGTAGTCTAGCGGGACGCGCGCGACGTTGTCCAGCCGGGTGGTAAAAACAGAACGAGCAAGCCGCGTCTTTGATCCGAAGATCGCCGACGTTGCTTGCTCGCTCTCAGGAGGAGCCCACCTACCTGCTTGAATTAACGCAGGAACCGCTTGAGAGTTCCGAATTATTCTTCGAAACAGTACCGAACTATTGTTGCGACTCATGCTGCGCGGGTTCGCACTTCGCGGCGCGTGCGCACGACACGATCAAGCCACTGTTGTGCCTGCACATAGTGCGGAAAGCTTTTCTCTTCCGCGCGAAATGCGCGTGTGTGATAGTAGCGGCGTCCATTGATGATGCGAGCCGGGTGTTTGATGTGCAACATTTCGTGAAACATTATGTAGTCGACGAACCATTCGGGTACGTCGTGAGAGTCAAGGGTCTTGCTAACGGTGATCGTGTCGTGCGCCGCGTCATGATGTCCCAGGATGCTTCGTGTTTTTCGCTGTGACCAGGTCAAAACCGGTTTCGCGATCTCGCTGTTGAAGTACCGACGGTTCACCCGGTGAAAGATTCGGTTGAGATCGTAAACTCTTCCGGCTGCTGTCGATATCACCTTCCGTCCCCGGTGGCGGCGAGCGATGTCTGATGCTCGTAACACGTCTGCACTAAACGCGTAGGAGCGATAGATCTGTTCATGAACACGCGGAGTTTTGCGCGACAGCAAACGAGCCACCAAAAGGAAAGCGAGCGCGCGAATAACCTCGGGAGGCGCCGCGCGCAGCAAATCAGAGATGCGCACGAAGACGCGACCGGAACGCACACGAATCGTATGATGAAGTCCCGCGTATGGATAAAACCTGACTTCAATAGCAGCGATCCCCGGGCGAATCTGCCTGCGACCGTTGCACAACTGACGAAAGGCGTCATCGAAGGCGAGCTTCAAATGTAAGTCCGATTGACTCATCTTCAGAACTGAGACAATTCATCTTATGGACCACCTCGTAGACAGTCAAATCACCCAACAGGAATCAGCCTAAGTCCTTATGCTGGTTGATTTGCAGGCCCCCATCCCAGTTGCAGACAACTGAGCGTTAGGCAAGAGGTCTAATAACTCTCAGCATTTCAGTAGTTATGGGAACGATCCTCGGCGGCCTCGGAAAACCGATGTGCGGACACCCAATAATTGCTTGGGATTTGTGAGATTAGCTATACTAAGTCCTGGAGCAAGATATGCTCGCCCACGCAGGAAAGCATGAGCGAAACTACCAAGAGGGCTAAGTCAAACCGGCCGAGGCCCGATTCTCGACGCCAAGCCGTCCTCGCAATGATAATTGACGAATACCTGGTTTCAGGCGAGCCAGTGGGATCGCATGTTATTTCTGAAAGATTCTCTCGGGCGCCCGGATGGAGCTCCGCAACCATTCGCAACGTCATGTCAGAGTTAGAGGAGCTTGGCCTGCTCGAGCAGCCGCACACCTCCGCAGGCAGGATCCCTACGGATCACGGCTATCGGCATTATGTAAACAACTTCATTGACTCGGCTCAGTTGTCAAAAAAAGACGTCGCAGCGATTGAGAACATCGGCGTCAGCGATGAAGTTCGGGCACGCCCGGATCGGGCAATGGAAAAGGCCTCACATGTTTTGTCAGCCCTTTCGAACAACGTCGGTATCGTCGTGTGGCCTTCACTCGCGCACAATGGCCTGAAGCACATTCGATTTGTAAAGCTTCCCGACAACCGAATTCTGGTGGTGTTGGTTTCGACTTCGGGCGTGGTGCATGACAAAGTCATTACTCTTGAAGATGAAATTGCACAGGACGAGCTGAATCGGGCGGCCCGGTTCTTGAACACAGAATTTGCCGGCAAGAGCCTCTTAAGTATTCGAGCGGAAATCGTGGTGAGGATGAAGCAGGAGAGGGCCCTATACGACTCGGTGGTGCGCAACGCGATAGTCTTATGTGAGCGTAGTTTGCAAGACGAGGACGCGGCGGTTGCCGAAGTGTTTCTCGATGGTGCATCGAATATTTTCGCGAAACCTGAGTTCTCTGATATGTCTACGATTCGTGAACTCTTGCAGACCTTCGAAGAAAAGTCCCGGCTGGTTAAGATTCTGAACGAATGCGTAGCGGGTGATTCCTCTGGATTGGTTCAGGTGCTAATTGGCAAAGAGAACCCAGTTGTTTCCATGCAGCACTGCGCGGTGATCACTACGCCGTACCGAGTCGGCACCGATGTCTGTGGGACATTGGGAGTAGTTGGTCCGACCCGCATTGCCTATGGCCGCATGATGGCTGTGGTAAACTACCTCGGCCGCTTCATGGAGCGAGCTTTTTCAGATGACGCGGCTCTGCAATAGTTTCGCGACAGCGCCATCCGACGATCGAATTCCAAATGACAGCGGAAAAGGAGCAAAGCTCTCATATTCCAATTCGTTTTGTCGAAGACAACGAATCGGAACCGGAAGCCGGCTATCAGGCAGAAGAACCGGATTCGGGAGTAATTGAATTGAACGACACCGAAGATAACTTGAACGATTCGTTTTCCGACTTTGTTGAGGCAACTGACTCAGCAAGTCGCGCCGACGAAGCGCTTATTGGTGGACCGGACCTGGCGGAACTTATCGCCAGTCGCGCCGAATTGAAGCGCTTGCAGACGGAACTCGCCGAAGCCAAGGATTCGTCCGCCCGCCGGCAGGCTGACTTTGAGAATTACCGTAAACGGATCGAGCGCGATCGTGTCGAAACTCACAACCGCATAGTCGCCGACCTTGCTCGGAAACTCTTGCCGGTATTGGACAATCTGTCGCGGGCCTTAGAAGCCGAGCGAACTGTTGAGAATCGAGAATCGAAGGAATTTCGCCATTTTCTCCATGGAATCGAATTAATAAGTAGACAGCTCAACGATGTGCTTGAGTCCTTCGGCATTAGTCCGATTGAGGCAGTCGGGCAGCAGTTTGATCCGCACATCCATGAGGCCGTAGTCACTGAACCCTCAGACGAATATGAACCGGATACGGTGATTGAAGAGATTGCGCGCGGCTACAAAATCGGCGATCGTCTCTTGCGCCCTTCGATGGTCAAAGTAGCTGCGCGAAAAGACTGAAAGCTAGCGGAATCATGGGAAAAATTATCGGAATCGATTTGGGCACTACTAATTGCTGCGTGGCAGTTCTTGAGGGTGGCGCGGTGCAGATCATTCCGAACAAAGAAGGCGGCCGCACGACCCCGAGCGTTGTTGGTTTCACCGATAAAGGCGAACGCCTCGTTGGCCAAATTGCCAAGCGGCAGGCGGTCACCAACGCTTCGAATACAGTTTACGCAGTCAAGCGATTGATCGGCCGTAAGTTTGATTCGACTGAGGCACAGCGAATGCGCGAGACCGCGCCGTTTGAGATTGTCGACTCACAGAACGGCGACGCTCGGATTCGTGTGCAAGGCCGCGTCTATAGTCCGCCCGAGTTGTCGGGAATCGTCTTACAGCGTTTGAAAGCAGCCGCTGAAGATTTTTTGGGTGAAGCAGTCTCTGATGCAATCATAACTGTGCCCGCATATTTTGACGACACGCAGCGTCAAGCAACGAAAGACGCGGGCAAGATTGCCGGTCTTAACGTTGAGCGCATCATTAATGAGCCCACCGCCGCCGCCTTAGCGTACGGCCTGGGCAAGAGCGAGTCCGAGAAAATTGCGGTTTATGATCTGGGTGGCGGCACCTTTGATATTTCTATTCTCGAATTGAATAACGGTGTCTTCGAAGTGCTCTCCACCGCCGGCAACACTTATCTGGGGGGAGAAGACTTCGACGAACGAATCATGAACTGGATGGCCGATCAGTTCATGGAAGATACGAGTATTGACCTGCGCAAGGATCGCCTGGCGCTGCAACGCTTGAAAGAGGCGGCTGAGCGTGCGAAGTGCGAGTTATCCTCGGCAACTGAGACCTCGTTCAATCTGCCGTTTATCGCCGCCGATGCTTCGGGGCCCAAACACCTGAACAAGAGCCTGACAAGAACGAAGCTAGAAGAGTTGGTCAACGATTTGGTGCAGCAGACGATCGAGCCCTGCGAACGAGCACTGGCTGATGCTGGCTTGCACGCGAATAATATCGACAAAGTGATTTTGGTTGGCGGCCAAACCCGATCGCCAATCGTCGAACGGACGGTGGCAGACATTTTTGGAAAGAAGGCATCGTCGGAAATCAATCCTGATGAAGTCGTCGCGATGGGAGCGGCGATTCAGGGTGGGGTACTGAGCGGTGAAGTGAAGGATATTGTTTTGCTGGACGTGTTGCCGCTGAGTCTTGGTTTAGAAACTCGCGGCGGCTTGTTCACCAAAATTATTGAGCGTAACTCGACGATTCCATTGCGTAATAGTTTGACGTTTACCACGGTGGTGGACAATCAATCGTCCGTCGAGATTCACATCCTGCAAGGTGAGCGCGAGATATCGAGCGGCAATCGCAGCCTTGGCAAGTTTGAATTGGTAGGCATTCCGCCGGCTTCGCGTGGCACGCCGCAGATTGAAGTGGCCTTCGAGGTTGATGCAAACGGCATCGTTTCAGTTTCCGCCACCGACAAGGCAACCGGTCGCGAACAGCAAATGCGCATCTCGCCGACCTCCGGGTTGTCGCAGGATGAGATCGAAAGAATTATTCAGGAAGCGCAAAATTCTGCGGACGCGGATCGGGTGTTGCGCGATCGGCTCGATCTCAACAACAAGCTCGCCAGTTTGGTGAAGAACACACAGCGCGCATTTCTGGAATTCGGCGGACTCTTGACAAAGGAACAGCAGGAAAGCGGGCAGGAACTCCTGCAGCGTGGTGAAGAAGCGCTGGGTTCGACCGAGATGGGTGACATTCGCATCGCGCTGGATCAAGTTGAGCGCCTGGCGCGGCAGTTGACGGCGGCGATGATGCAATCAGCCGACGCGGAGAGCAGTCAGAATTGAGCTAAAATTTTCCTTACGATAAGATAAGAACGCGGTCAGTAGCTTTGCCGGTTGTCCGGTCGGAACTGCTGGCCGCTCGCTAATAATAGTCAAGATGGCCCAAAAAAAAGATTACTACGAAGTGTTAGGCGTTAGCCGCAATGCGTCTGAGCAGGATCTAAAAAAATCCTATCGCCGCTTAGCTCACCAATATCACCCCGACAAGAACCAAGCCGATCCAGCGGCGGAAGAAAAGTTCAAGGAAGCGGCCGAAGCCTACGCTATCCTTTCGAATGCCGAACAGCGGCAACGCTACGACCGCTTCGGCCACGCGGGTGTGTCCAGCAGCGCAGCGAGCGGCGCGTGGGGTGCGCCGGGATTTGGCGGAATCGAAGATATCCTCGGCGATCTTTTCGGATTTGGCGATGTGTTTGGCGCTGCCGGGCGCGGCGCGTCCCGGCGTTCGGCGTCACAGCGTGGGGCAGACTTACGCTATGACCTGGAAATTACGCTCGAGCAAGCAGCCGAAGGGATGACGGCGCAGATAAGTGTCCCTAAACTTGAAGCCTGCGACACGTGTGATGGTTCCGGAGCAAAACCGGGGACGAAACCCGAGGTGTGCCGGACCTGTCAGAGTGCGGGCCAGGTACGATTTCAACAGGGCTTCTTTTCAGTTTCGCGCACGTGCAGCGCCTGTCGCGGGGTAGGACAAGTCATCACTTCGCCGTGCGAAACCTGTCGCGGCAAGGGTCGCGTCGAACATGAGAAGTCGATCGAGGTGAAGATTCCAGCAGGCGTCGAAACAGGATCGCGACTGCGCTTACAGGCCGAAGGTGAATCGGGAACATTTGGCGGACCGCCGGGAGATCTTTATGTTGTCATCCACGTTGCCGAGCACGAAGAGTTCGAACGCCAGGGTAACAACCTTTATGCTTCTGTTCCCGTTACGTTTGCGCAGGCTGCCTTGGGCGCGCAGGTAAATGTGAAGACGTTGCACGGCGATGAAGCATTGAAGATTCCCGCAGGCACGCAGACCGGAACCGTATTTCGCGTGCGTGGCCAGGGCATGCCTGTGCTGGGCGGACGCGGCAAGGGCGACTTGTTCGTTTCAGTATCGGTAATCACCCCGACGAGTCTTACGCGCGAACAGCGCAAACTCCTCGAGCAATTGGCAAAGATTGAAACCGAAGACTTGCAGGACAAGCGACTCGTCGATAAGGTCCGCGATATCTTCGGATAGCGTCGATATAGCGCAAGATGTCATCTTGCCGCCGTTCGTATTGAAGTGATCGATTTTGTTTAGCCCAGGCGTTCACGCCTGCGTAACCGCAGCAGGCGATTGATGAAGCCCCGTTGACGGGCATAATGACACGAGACGTTCGCTTTCCCAGCCGTAAACGGCTGGGCTACAGAAATAGGAAAGGTAAGTATGAAATCCCCTGTTAGCATTATCCGCATCGTTCTTCCACTTCTGGCAATAATCTTCACAGCTTCTTTTATCGCCCACGCTCAGGATGAATATGCCGCGGTCGCAAAATGGGAGTCATTCGACTTCGCCGGCAAGAGCATTGCGCCAACCGATATCAACCCGCTGGCGATCGATGATTTGAAACTCGTTCGCGGCATCGTTTTCGGTAAGCACGGCCGTGTATTCAAAGACCCCGATATCAATCGTTATCTAACATCGCGCAGTTGGTACAAAGGCGATGCGAATTTTCAAAACTCGGCTCTGAACGACACCGAGCGAAAGAACCTCGACGTAATCCGCATCGCCGAAGCGCGCAAGCATGACACCGTCCAGCCTGGCGACATGCGGCTTTGGGAAGATAAAGCGCTGACGCGTAAGAAACTCGGCGAGCATACGAACGCCGAATGGACCGTCATCGCCGCGGAAATCGAAGCGATTCACGGCGCGCGCTTTGATGGCACGCCCTGGTTGCAGCAGTATTTTAATGAAAGGTATTGGTACTCGCCCGCGGCGCAATACAGCGCAAAGTCGCTTAGCGACGTTGAAAAGAAAAACCTTGCGCTAATCGATGCGATTCGAAAGCAACAGCGCAAAGTCGCACTCATGCCGGGCGACATGGAGCTATTTGAGAACAAGCTAATCAGTGAAAACATGCTCCACGGCTTGAGCCTCCATGAACTGCGCCTGCTACGCAACGAAATCTATGCGCGTCACGGCCGCGTCTTCAAGACGATGTGGATACAACAGTACTTCGGCTTGCAGCCGTGGTACGATCCAAAGGATGATTTCAAAGACGAAGAACTAAGCGGGCCCGATAAGACAAATGTCGAAACGATCGTCGCTTACGAAAATCAACTTCATAATTCAATCAGCAACAAGCCGATCACCCAGGCATTGCTGCAGGGCCTTTTTCTCGAAGACGTTCGGAAAATGCGCGACGAGATCTACGCACGTCACGGCAAAGTATTCAAGGACCAGTGGACGCAGAAATATTTTCAGAGCTTCGACTGGTACAAGGCCAATCCGAATTACAGTGACGGGCAGTTAAGCGCACTCGAGAAGGGCAACCTCGTGGTCATCGCCAATTACGAAAAGAAAGCAGTAACCGCGATGTCCACCATAGAAGGTTGATAAGGCCGACCTTTTGGGCCCCGCGTGACGGGGCCGAAACAAGCAGACGCAGGCAGTAAGCAGTAAGCAGTGGACAGCGTGATAATAGAGCAGTCTCCGCGGATTGTTGCTTATCTGATCCTGCTGAAGGTTTGGCACAACGCCGGGATGAGATATCGTCAGTCAAGGATAACAACCGAAGACCTGGACCAGAACTTCACGGCATCGGTTTTGATAACACTCCCGCGATCAATTCATCCAATCCGACGTCCGAATTATTGTGGAAGGATTTGTAAAGCGTCGTTAGCTGCGTGAGCGCCTGCGCGCGCGCGTTCTTCTGCTCGGGTTTGTCGAGAAGCGCGACGGCGCGGGCAAAGGCGTCGATGGCTTGGTCGGCAAGATGAGTGAGCCACTTCAGCATGGCCGCCTGTTCGGCTGAAGGCTCCCTACCTCCGAACTTTTGATTGTATTCGTTGGTGACTTCGGCGAATTCCCCTTTGAGAATCGCGACCGCCAGACGGTGATAGGCGAGAGGATCAGTCCGATAGGCTTCGGTTCTTACGGCTCGAGAAAACGCTGCAGCGGCTTCTGCTGGCTTTTCGTCTCTGACGACGTTGCCTAGGGCAAGATTCAGAAAGCCACGCGCGGCGTCGATGTTCGTGAATGGATCCGCCTTGGAAACCTTGCCTGCGTCCAAAAGAGCTAGCGCCTGACGTGCTGCATTGGCGGTATCGGTGTTGAGACTACGATCGCCCGCCAGTAGATTTTCGTAGCCGGCCTTAGTCATGAGCGCCCAGGCAAAGAAATATTCGGGATCGGATTTGACCATCGGCTGCCCCAGCGAAATGGTCTTGGCGTACTCTTTGGCGTCATAAGCGGCGTAGAGCGTTTGCTGATGCATGGCGCGTTCGTACTGCATCACCCAGCGGCGTACTTCCCTGGTTTCATTGCTCTCGTCACCGCCCCAGCGGCGAAGGTACTCCTGCGCCGTTGGATAAGCGAAGCGCTGCTGTTCGGGATTCGGATTACGCTTGTAGTCATTCCAGCGCGCGTACAGCTCTTCCTTCTGACCCTCCAATTGAGACGAGGCCATGGGCGGGTTGTTTGGGCTCTGAGCCGAGGTCGCGACCGCCAATGAAAAAAGGAACGCAGATGAAAAAACGAGATGAAAAAATCGCGCGGAAAGTGTGGAATTGAACTTCATGACGTGCCAATCATACGACCCGCGAAGGACAATTAAAAGGAGAGCAATTAAAGTCTTATTGGCAAGCGGATGTTGGGTGAGAAGGTCACGCGAACGTCGCAAAGCGAAAGCAACTCTAATCTTTCTCGAGTTTCATGCGGACCTCAGTCAATCGCCGATTCAAGTCTTTCTCGTCGACCTGAGCGACGCGATTTCCACGGTAAATTTCCTTGCCGGCGACCATCGTCAGCAATACGTCTCGTCCGGAGGAGGAAAAGATCAGAGCATCGCATGGATTGCTCACGGGCTGCTGATGCGCGCCGTCGAAATTGACTATCACGATGTCCGCGGCTTTACCGTCCTCCAGCGATCCGATTTCGACGCCAAGCCCCAACGCACGTGCGCCTCCCAGTGTGGCCGCGAAGAGCGCGTCTTTCCCAGAGACTTGAGCCGATGATTCATTGCGCCCAGACAGATTCAGGTTTCTGGCACGATTCAGTCGCGAGAGTAAGGCGGCAAACCGTGCTTCTTCGAAAATGTCGCACAGGTTATTGCTGGCAACTGAGTCGCTGCCCAAACCGACATTGATTTCATGCTTAATGAAAGAAGCAAATCGGGCGCGACCGTGGCCGAGCTTCGCGTTTGATTTCGGACAATGGGCGATGCCGGCATGGGCATTCTTAATCACTTGCAAATCGTCATCGTTCACGTTGATGCAATGCGCCAGGAGGGGTCTGGTTTCCAGGATTCCACGATCACGTAAATACTCGATCGTCGAAACACATGGGGCTTGCCACTCAATGCCACGGGCTTTCAGTCCTTCGGCGAAAGGGCCAGTGCCTTTCTCGACAAACTTCTGCTCGGCTTGCGATTCGGCTGCGTGCATCATGAGCGGCAGATCTTCGTCGATGGCCAGCCTCGAAATCATTTCCAATTGCGGCGAGCTTACTGTATACGGCGCGTGCGGTGATACACCGGCTCGAACAAGATTTGTCTGAGTCTCACGCAGCCCATCAAGTTGCACGCGCAGCTTCGCAACATTCTCTGCCGCAACTCTCGGGTCTGGTCCAAACGATTCCTGATAAACGATTCCACGCAAGCCAATTTCGCGCAAGGCTCGCATCGACTGCATGGCGAAAGAACTAGAGTCGCCGAGGCAAGTCACTCCGGCGCGGGCAGCTTCGATGGCCCCGCATGTTGCTGAAACAAACAAGTCATCGTCGTTCATCTTCAGGCGTGCAATCGTCAGCTTCCGCAGCCACGCGAAGAAGTCGTCCTCCTCACGTTCGAGAAAGCCTCGCAGCGCAGTCAATTCGAGATGCGAGTGAGTGTTGACCAAACCGGGCAAGATTGCAGCATCGCTGAAGCTCTCGTGCGGCGCGTTGGGGAAGGCGGCAACGACGTCCGCGCATGGGCCTACGGAAGCGATCTGCGAACCCTCGATTGCGACTGCCCCGTCTTCAACTACGGCCGAGCTGATCGGAAGTACCCAGCGCGCTGAATAGATTTTTTGCATTGATCCTAGCGAAGGCCGTTAACTTGCCAGGCAAACCTACACCTTCGGTTACCAGGCTGAAACCGCCTTTCGATGATTTGACTCGGCGATATCTTTCAAGAATCGAACTCAGGTACGCCCGCGTAGAGGGAATATCGATGCGGGCGATGAACTCTTGTTCGTTGAGCGGAGGCGAGCCGGCATCAACGTGGTTCCAATCCGCCGCGCGTCTTCTGCCGGCATTGTACGCGGCCAGCATACGCGCTTCGCGATCGGACACGTCCGAAAACTCTTTTCCGGCTTTCTCGAGATACCAACAAGCAATCTGAATGTTGCGTTCCGGATCGCGCAAAAAATTCTCCGGCGAGTTGGCCGTTCGTTGTTGGGTCGAAGCGCTTCCATTTTCTGACGCCCAATCGTGCAGCACGTCGGGAGTTACCTGCATTATTCCAATCTCGCCGTCGCGTCCTTTCATCCATGGCCGGAAATAGCTTTCTTCGTAAGCGATGCTCCACACGAGATCGGGATCTATGTGGTAACGCGTTGCTTCGCGGAGAATCACTCCATCGTAACGATGAATCCAATAGCGGCGAAGAAAATAGAGTCCGCAGAGAATGACGATGACGCCGATAATCGCTGTGATGAAGATGATGACCGGACGCTTCATCGGGTCAATAGAGTAACGCGTGCAGATGAGACAAGGGAAGTGAGCGAGCGTGTTGGTTAGTTGGCACGCGAAAAGTGAGACCAGAAATGAGTACGTTCGCGTTGATCGGCGCCTTCGTAACGCAAACGTAGATCGTGATGGTTGAGCACGTGGCCCTGAAGCCATACTTCGGCGGAAAGAGTTGAGTCGACTGTTAGCGGACCGCCGGCCAGCGCTCGCGAGTTGATTAGCACTTCCAATCTTAAGGCGCCCACGTCGACATACACCCAGTAAAGCTCGCTGCCGGAAAGAGGATTGCGCAGAGTTTTGAAAGCAATCACCCGGCCGCGCAGGATCCAATCGTTTTCGTGCGCGGCGCGCGAAGGTGCGGCCCGCTCCAATGGCAACCAACGTGGATTCATTTGACGCGCACAAACTCGCGCGCGATAGGCCAATCCGCACAAACCTACGTGCAGTGCCGGCAGACGAAAACCCGCCGTGCCGACTTCGGTGAGGTTCTGCAATTCGAAGAGCACTTCAGTGTCGCTGCCCTCGCAATAACCGTGAATCACGGCTTCCCCTTCTTCGTCGTACTCAGTTAGCGCCCAGGGACCGATGCACTGGGCGAAACGCGCGCGGAAACCGGGTCGGCAATTGGCATAGAAAACGTCGCCCGTTTCCGATTCATACAGCACCGTCCAAACTTCGAGGCCTTCGCCGAGCTTCCAACAACGGCCGTGTAGCACGGCGCCACGACGCAGGATTTGCGTGGGCTCGCCCTGATTTTCCGCGCGTTCGGCCAGAAAGTTTATAGCCTTCTCGCTGGGCACTTCCAAACCAATCGTCTCAAAAGTTGCGTCCATTTTTAGAACCAAGAGCTAAAGCACATTCTATGAATTGGCGCGTCGTCGTTCCTTCGTTCGGGCTGCGCCGGCTGCATCCTGATCCTGGCGTGGTGCGCGCTTGATGAAGCCGCGGATGTTGCGCTTTGGGCCGTAGTCCGGTTGCGCGCCGGCCCGCACCATCTCCGCGAAAAGGTCCACGTCGTAGTCGGCTTCACGCGACATCGCTTCGCGAATCTCGTGTAGCACGGTTAAAAATTTTGGACGACGATACATAGACAGAAATCAGAAGTTAGAACGACATATCTAAAAATTCAAATTCAAGATTCAAAATTCTTCCTGGCTTCAACTTCGGTTGCTTCAGACACCAGGAACTCCGGCGTCACGATCATGGGAACAAAAAATCCGGCGGCGGTATTAAACAAACGAATGCGCGCTTGCCGCCGCACGTTCGCGAGATGTCCGAAGTTCCATGTAACTAGATAATCGATTTTGTGAAACGAAGCAACTGCGACGTGCAATGCATCGGCGATGTACTTGCGGTGAAAGATGCCGCGCGAAACATAACCTTCGGCGAGAATCGCCGCTTCTTCACTCAACTCGACCTGCTCGAGACCGTTCACCAGTTTCAAGTACGCCGAACGATGCGGCTCCGGCAGCCGCTCGAGTTCACTGATCACCAAAGGCGAAACCACAGCGCGGTACTCCGCCAGCTCATGCTCCCACCAGCGAATCGTCAGGTCGCGACGAAATGGCTCGCCGTTATCGAGGTAGGCACCGATGACCGATGTTTCGAGATAAGTGCTGGGTTTCATATATCGACTACTGCCGCCCCTGAGCTTCGGGCGTTGGGCCTTTCGAATTCGGACTGGCTTCAAGTGACTCAAGGCGCACTACGCTGCGCGGAAAATCGAAGATCACGCGATAGTGACGAAGAAAATTGCCACCGAGAATTCCGCTTTGCTGAAATCCGGCCGTCTCATTCACCGGTTCCAAATCGAGCACCGCCGCATCGACGCCTTCGCGACTGTATGCCCCGATCGCCAGCCGCGGCAACGCCGCGATCTTTACATCGTCCGCGATACCTGCCGCACCGTACACCTTCATTCTTCCCTGTTTGATGAATCGCTGCGCATCTTCGAGCGCCGCCGCTTTTTCGGAAAGGACGGTCACAGTGGCTCCGGTATCGATAATAAAGTTCAGCGGTTTTGCGATGCCGTCGATGTTAACTTCACCGCTGAGAAATCCGCTGGCAGTGGTGCGCACCGGAATATTTACTCCAGGGCGCTCGGCGTCGAGTTCGGTGGTCGGAGCGCGCGTCGCGGTCACGTCAGTATCGTTCGTCTTCGGCCGCGTCAAAACGAGCCGATTGGTCCCGTAATCTACGGAAGCTACGAGTCGACTGAGCGCGGCAATGCCCAGGTACCCATCGACTGTCTCTTGCTCGTCGAAAAAATGGCGGATGTAAACGGGAACGTTGGTGACGCGCAGGTCACCGATCTCGATTGAGTTGAGGTAGCCGTAAACAATTTCGAATCGACCGCCACCACCCACGGCGCGCGCCAAGCCGCCGCGCGCGACCGGCTTCACGCCAAGCCTCCTGGCAGTCTCTTCCGACAAAACCGACATGCCGGAACCAGTGTCGAGCACAAAGCGAAGATATTGCTTTGAGCCGTTGATTCGCAGTTTCAATACCGGACGGAAATCGGGACTGTCGAATGAAAGTAAAGTGCGGTCCGCGCCCTCCAGGTTATAAAGCGAACCCTGCTGGCCCAGGTAACGCAGAAAATCGATCAAGCCCTTAATTCGTGCGCGCCGGTCGGCATCGGTGCGCGGCGCGACCATCAGAAAACGTTCGTAGGCATCGGCAGCTTCTTTATATCGTTCCGAGCGCGCGGCCGCCTGCCCCAAATTGAAGACGTAATCAGGCTCGTCAGGATCGATGCTGACGGCCCGTCGCAATCCAACGATGCAGGCGTAGGTTCGATTCTCATAGTAATCAACCATCGCCAAACCGCCGATGGCCATCGCTTCGTTCTCATTCAAACTCAGCGCTGTGCGAAACTCTTCGACCGACAGACGAAAATCTCCAGAGGCGAGAATGGCCGCGCCCAATAGCGCGTGGCCGCGGGCAGACAACGGATCGATGGCAATGACCCGCGCTGCGTGATCGAAAGCATCCTGCAAGCGCCTTTGTTTCAAGAGCGCGCGGCTTAATCCCAGCCGCGCTTCGAGATCGGTATCATCCTTCGCCAACAGGTCGCGATACATTTTTTCTGCACCCTGAAAATCGCCCGACCTCAGGGCTTTCTCGGCGCGGTTAAGGGCTTTAGTGTTGTGGTCGCCAAAGGCGTAAGCACACGTGGTGATACAGAGAATAATTACCGCCGCCAGCGCCAGGGGAATTCCGAATTTTGCTCTTGCGAAATAGATCATCGCTTCCTACCTATTTCAAAATTTCACCCGTCTTCATTGACCAAAGCAGCAAGTCCAGCTCGTCGAAATCGATGCCAGCGCGCTTTGCAAATTGCCGCATCTTTTCTTCGGCATCCAAATATCGGTTACGCGAAGTCGGCGGCTTCGGCGAATCTATGACGTTGAGTTCGCACAGCGACCGCACAATATGTTTGTCCAGGATACCGTAACCTCTGAAACCGATGTTGCGCAGAAAATGACTGGCCTCCTTGTAACCGAGACCTTTCACCTCCGGGTCCTTTGCCAACCAGTCACGCCGCTCGATCGGATCGTGAAAACTCTGTAGCCGTTCACGCAAACGCATCGCGCACGATCGACGCAAATAATTGCGCGTGACGATCACGTATCCAGGGCGCGCGTTGGGAAAGCGATGCGCGCCGGCTGCCACTAACGCCTCAGTCATTTCACAATGAGCGCCAGAGTGCAGCAGAGGCCGCAACGCCTCAACCGATTTCAAGCCCATCTTCGCCGACGCCCCCGCCGTAAAAATGCAGAAGACCATTTCTTCCCACAGGCGCTCATCAGAAGCTGTCTGCCAGACCTCCCGAAATTCGCGCAAGCGAGATCGAATGTCCTTACGGCGCTCTGCGTACGTTGCGAGCATTCCTTCGACGGTTATCGGTTCACGTTTCGGAGCCACAAATTTTCAATGACAGAATTCTAGGAGTCTGTTCGTGAGACTGTCAACGAGTTTGACGCGAACTCGACCCCGCGCCGCATGTACATCTTCGCGCAAGCGTGACGCATCTTAGTCTTGCGTGAGAGAAGCTCGCGCGAATTTGGGCCCACGTTATGTGTTATGATTTTGGCGGTCAGTAACGAGAAGGTTTGATGAAGGCCTCTGTGAATTCATTTGTGTCCGGGTTGGTTCTGACGCTCGTTGTCTTCGCGTCGGTCACCGTAGTCGTCCGCTCACAAACGACAGCAGCGGGTCAGCCAAACCAGAATCAGCAGTCTAATCCTTCTCAATATTCAGCCACCGTCGACGGTAAACAGACCGCGTCGCAAGCCGTCGCGCAGCCGGCGTATCTGACACCCATTGCTGGATACCAGGGCGTGCTGGCGGAAACTCTCGATGGATCGACGATCGCCGCTCAAGCCGTTGATGAAAAATTTAATCCTGCTTCCGCGGTTAAACTCGCAACTACACTGGTGGCCTTGCAAACCCTGGGGCCCGATCACAAGTTCGTCACCGGAATTTGGGCCGCTGGCCCAATAGACAAATCGACTGGAACGTTGACCGGCGATTTGGTGATTACCGGGCGCGACCCGTCTCTGCACTACGAGCACGCAGTGATGGTGGCGCGTCAATTAAACGAACTCGGCATCCGCACGGTAACCGGAAACCTCATTGTTACGCCGAGCTTCACGATGAACTTCGATTGGTCGGCGCGTCATTCGGGCGAGATGTTTCGCGATACGCTCGATGCGGCCAAACGATCCGCGAGCGCGACGCGGGCCTGGCTGGATGAACGTACGCTGGTCGGCGATAACGCGAGTTTGAGCAATGTGCCGAGTGTGATCGTCAACGGCCAGATCGATGTAGGCACGGCGCCTCCCGGTGCGGTGCCGATTCTCACGCACAGGTCGAGTAAGCTCGTCGACGTGCTGAAGGCGCTACTTTGCTATTCGAACAATTTCATGGCCGAGAGAATCGGCGACGGACTTGGCGGTCCGCAAACAATCAGCGCGATGCTGATTCAGAAACTGAATCTCAGCCCTGATGAGCTGTCGCTTTCATCGACGAGCGGGGTCGGAATTAACCGCGTGACGCCGCGGGCTATGATGAAGATTCTGCGCGCGCTGCGAGATGAACTGGCAAAGAATAGACTGGCGCTGTCGGACATTCTGCCGGTGGCGGGGATCGATCCCGGCACGCTTGAAGACCGGTACACTGATCCGGTGGAGCGAGGCAGCGTCGTAGCCAAAACCGGGACGCTGATCAGGACCGACGGCGGCGCCAGCGCGTTGGTCGGTCAAATGAAAACCAAGAGCGGGCGAGTAGTCCTGTTCGTCATCATGAATCAGCGCGGCAATGTAATTCGGTTTCGTCAGAACCAGGATACGATCGTAACTGCGATTCAAAATTCGCTTGGCGGTGCGGCTCCCTTTGACTATCAACCGGTGAAGCTGGCGATGCGCCTCGCCAATTCTGAATTTGAAGCCGCTCGCGCGCGCGGCGAATTTGAACCGAAGAACTAGTTGTTTGTAGCGCAAGCTGTTAGCTTGCGAACGCAAACGGACAGTTTGCGCTACTTTTCATGCCTGACATTCTCCTCGTTGAAGACAAAGAGAGCTTGCGAAAGGTCTTGCGTTTGACGCTGGAGCGCGCCGGATACTCCGTCACCGAGGCTGCCGACGCGCGTGCAGCGATGGCGGAAATCGCCCGCGTCCCGCACAAAATCGTCCTCACCGATTTGCGCATGCCCGACGGTTCCGGTATCGATGTTCTGCATGCGGCAAAGACTGCTGACAGCACGGTGCCGGTGATCGTGATGACGGCCTACGGTTCGATCGATGAAGCCGTCCAGGCCATGAAAGACGGCGCGCACGACTTTCTGCAGAAGCCAGTCGATTCAAATCATCTGCTGTTATTGGTTGAGCGCGCGTTGGAGCAATCGAGTCTGCGCACTGAAAATATCCTGCTACGGGAAGAATGGTCCAAACAGTACGGCTTTCCCCGGATCATCGGCGAATCGGAATCGATCAAGCGCGCCGTTGCAGAAACACAGCGCGTGGCCCAGACCGAAGCCACCGTTCTTTTGTTAGGCGAATCGGGAACTGGCAAGGAACTATTTGCGCGTGCCGTCCATCATCTTTCTCCGCGTCGCGACAAAGCTTTCGTGGCGATCAATTGTGCGGCCATTCCTGAGACATTGATTGAAAATGAGTTGTTCGGCCACGAGCGTGGCGCGTTCACGGGCGCGGGCGATCGTCGCGCGGGAAAATTTGAGTTGGCGGCGAGCGGCACTGTGTTTCTCGACGAAATTGGCGAACTGCCGCTAGCGGTGCAAGGAAAACTCCTGCGTGCTATCGAAGAGAAGACCATCGACCGCATCGGCGGGCGCGCACCGGTCCCGGTAGATGTGCGCGTGGTTGCGGCCACGAATAAAGATTTGCGGGCAGCAGTCGATGCCGGCGAGTTTCGCGGCGATCTTTTTTTCCGTTTGGCGGTCTTTCCCATCGATATCCCGCCTTTGCGCGAACGTGGCGATGACGTAATTCTGTTGGCGCGCCATTTCGCTGCGGAGGTCGGCAAAGAAACTCGCGGACGCGAAGCGAGCATTAGCGACACCTCCGTCGCAGCGTTGCGCGCGTATAGCTGGCCGGGGAATGTGCGGGAGCTCGAGAATGCGATCGAGCGCGCTTGCATTCTGGCAGATACCGCTGACCTGCAACCGCGCGACTTAGGTTTAGCCGTTGACGGCGCCGTCGATCCTGCGTCTTTCGGTTTCGATCTCTCGGGTACGCTTACAGACGCAACCGAACGGGCGGTAAAAATGATTGAGCGGCAAAAGATTGCGGACGCGCTGGCGCAGCACGACGGCAACAAGACGCGCGCCGCCGAAGCGCTCGACGTTAGTTACAAAACGCTCTTGACGAAAATTAAAGAGTATAATCTCTAACGAATGAGCGACGCGCGGGACGAAAGTCCGAAGCCTCAAGAACTTCAGGACCTCACCAATGAATCTGTTAAGCCAGAACCGCAGGTCTCGAACTCCAATATTTCCGGTCTGAGACGCGACCGGAATACCGGCGAAATTTCAGGTGAAATGATCGACGTGGTCGGCGAAGCCACCGGCGAATTTCCGCGTCCGGTCTCTGAGAAGGGGGCGGGGGAGAGCACTGACCGCGGCGCTTTCATGGTCGGCGCGGGAATTTTAATTAGCCGCATCATCGGCGTCATTCGCCAGCGCGTTTTTGCTTATTACTTTGGCAACTCGCTCGCGGCCGACGCTTTCACGGCCGCCTTTCGCATTCCGAATTTTCTGCAAAACGTATTCGGTGAAGGCGCGCTGTCGGCATCGTTCATTCCCGTCTATTCCAATCTGCTTGCGCGCAAAGATGAACGTGAAGCGAGTCGGGTCGCCAGCGCAGTACTCACTCTGCTGGCTCTGGTGACGTCCATAATCGTGCTTGTGGGCGTGCTCACGACGCCTTACATCATTTCGGTCGTGGCCCTCGGCTTTACGGGTGAGCGTAGAGAGCTGGCGATCCATCTGGTCCAAATCTTTTTTCCGGGCGCCGGTTTGCTGGTGATGTCTGCGTGGTGCCTCGGCGTCCTGAACAGTCACCGAAAATTCTTTCTCTCTTACACAGCGCCGGTCGCCTGGAACCTGGCGATTATTGCGTCGATGGTCTTCTTCGGCGGGCGTGCCGGCCAACAGAATCCTTCGTCGCTTGCCGCGTTTCAGGCGCACCTCGCGGTCATCACTGCCTGGGGTTCGGTCATCGGCAGCGCTTTACAATTTAGTGTGCAATTGCCGGCCGTGCTTTGGCTCGCAAGAGGATTGCGGCCGGTACTCGATGTTGCCAGCGCGAACGTGCGTACTGTAATTCGCAATTTCTTCCCAGTGTTCATGAGTCGCGGGGTGGTGCAGATCAGCGCGTTCGTCGACGCCGCGCTTGCCAGTCTGGTGCCTTACATCGGCGCCGTGGCCGCTTTGAATTACGCGCAAAGTCTCTACACGCTGCCCGTGAGTTTGTTTGGAATGTCGGTGTCGGCGGCTGAACTGCCCGCAATGTCGAGCGCCCTGGGATCGACTGACGAAATAGCGCATCAGTTGCGAGATCGGCTTGATGCAGGGCTCCGGCGCATCGCGGTGTTCATCGTGCCCTCGTCGATGGCGATGCTCACGCTGGGAGATGTAATCACC
>DASQYL010000488.1:0-11863 GCA_035639235.1 Pyrinomonadaceae bacterium
TAACGATCAAATTCTATTCACCCTCGACACAGACTTTCTTGATTTGAAGAAATATTCACCCCAGAATCATCGCGGTGTGGTTGTTTTTCGTCCACCCCGGCAAGGGGCATTGGCCGTCGCGAAATTCGTACTAGCCTTCGTTCGCAGCGCGAATTTGCAAAAGCACTACAGTCAAACGACAGTCGTAGAACGCACGCGAAGCCGGACCCTCAAGAGCTAACGGGCAATGCGTTTCCCGCAAACCTTCATCGAAGACCTCAAACGCCAGGCGGACATCGTGCGCGTGGTGCAGGACTACGTGCCTTTGAAAAAAGCCGGCACAAATTGGCGCGCGCCGTGTCCGTTTCACAAAGAGACGAAACCTTCGTTCAATGTCAACCCGGCAAAGGAAATGTTCTTTTGTTTCGGCTGTCACAAAGGCGGCACGGTTTTCAACTTCATCATGGAGATGGAGCGGGTGACGTTTCCGGAAGCGATCAAAATCGTCGCTGAAAAATCCGGCGTGCCTTTGCCCAAGATGATCGACGACGATCGGTTTGAGGCGCGCAAACGCGACAGCGATCAAGTCATCGAGTTGAATCAATGGGCGCTCCAATGGTGGGAGGATCAACTACAGAGCAAAGCCGCCACCTCGGTTCGTCATTATTTGAAAGAACGTGGCATCTCCGAGGAAACGACGAAAACTTTTCGACTCGGATTCGCGCCTGATAGTTGGGAGGCGCTCTCAACTCATCTTCGTCAGAAGGGTACGAGTCAGGACCAACTTGAAAAGAGCGGGCTGGTCGTCAAGAAAGAAGAGGGCGGATCGTACGATCGATTTCGTGGTCGCGTGATCTTTCCGGTGTTTGATGTGCAGGGTCGTCCTGTCGCGTTTGGTGGCCGGACACTCGATCCAGATGGCGATCCAAAATATTTAAATTCACCCGAGACTCCGGCTTACACCAAGGGGCGCCATCTCTATGGATTGCACCTGACGCGCGACGAAATTAGGCGGCAGGGATTCGCTATCTTAGTCGAGGGCTATCTCGATTTGATCGTGCCTTATCAACATGGCGTGCGAAACGTCGTCGCGAGTCTCGGCACGGCATTGACATCGGAGCAAGTTAAACTGATCGGCAGGTTTGCGCGCAAAGTTTTGGTGAACTATGATGGTGACCGCGCGGGCGTGCAGGCGGCGAAGCGGGCCACGGAAGCGATTCTGGCAGAAGACATCGAAGTTAAAGTTCTGGTTCTCCCAGACAACACTGATCCTGACGATTTCATTCGAAAACACGGAGTTGACCAGTACAACCGGCGCCGCTCCGAAGCACGGCCGCATATACAATTTGTGATCGATCAAGCGGTGCGTGATCGCAACCTGAGTCTGCCGGCAGACAAGGCTGCGGCCGTGGAAGAGACGCTGCCGTTCGTGCGCGCTGTCCGCAATCGGATTCAGAAGCGCGAGTACTTTGACATTGCGATGGACGGCCTGCGCGTACAGCGTGAACAGCGGCCCGAGCTTTGGCAACAGGTGCGGAGTGGCGCAAGTCCCGACGCAGTCGGGATTCAGAGAGTATTTGCGCGAGAGATTAAACCAACAGTCGCGGAAGAAAAGCTGCTGGGATTGTTGGTCGCTAACGATGAACTGCGAAAGATCATTGTGCCGCGTCTCGAACCAGGCGATTACGAAGGTTTGCCCACGGCGCCGATTTTCCGCGCAGTGAGAGATTTGGATTCGCAGGGCAAAGAGATTACCTACGAAAACCTGAGCGAGGCGGTAGCAGATAACGGAGCGGGCGAGATTCTGCCGCGCATTCTGATCAATGAACCCGCGGAGTCGTTCGATGAATCGCTGGCCGCAGCCAACAGTTGCCTCGATGCTCTGCGTCTAATGCGGCTCGATCGTGAGATTGAGGAATTGACGGCCCAAATAGCGGACGCAGATCGGCTCGACGAAACTGAACGGCGCGATCGACTGGTTATGCAGAAACTCGAACTATCAAAACAGCGCAGCAAATTCCTGCCGCACGGTAAAGCGACCAATGGGTAGACTAACGTTGCCACAGAGACACAGAGATCACAGAGGAATTGAGATCGCACAACTGGCGATTCCGGCGATATTTCTCTGTGCCTCTGTGCCTCTGTGGCAATAATCATTGAGGAACAACACGACGTGGCTATTGAAGAAAAAGATCGAGACGACGTGATGGATCGGCTGCTGCAACTTGGCGGCGACAAAAAATTTCTTTCTTATGACGATCTGAATCGTGAGTTGCCTGAAAATGTCGTCTCGCCCGACGACATTGAAGACGTGTTGCAGAAACTCGACGCTTCGAACATTCACGTGGCGGATTCGGACGAGCGTCTGATCGAGCAAGCTGCCGCGATTGCCACAGATGACGAAGAAGGCGACGAAGATCTCGAACTCGATCTGTCGGCTGGCGCACTCGAGAAGACAAACGATCCGGTGCGTCTGTACCTGCGCGAGATGGGCGTGGTGCCGCTCTTGACGCGCGAAGGTGAAGTCGCGATCGCGAAACGTATCGAGCGCGGGCAGATCAAAACTCACAAGGCCATCTCTCGTTCCCCGATCGCCGTGGCCGAGCTAATAAAGATGGGCGAGGAGCTTCAGGAGATCAAACTCAACATCCGTGAAGTAGTCACTTTTTCCGAGCAAGCGGAACTGGCCGGCGAAGAAGACAAAGCTGATGAATATCGCCAGTGGACGATCGAGGGCATCGAAGGCATCAATAAGATTTTCAAGAACGCGCTGAAGGAATCCGTCAAGCTCCGCACCGAAACGAAGATCACGCGCGGTAAGAAGACCAGGAAGCTTTTGCGTCTGCGTGGCAAAGTTGCGCGTTTGCGCATCGAGATCGCCGATGAGATTGGCCGTTTGAATCTGACCGAGCGTACGCGGCAGCGCCTGATCAATGCTATTCGCAACGTGCAGAAGGAAGTGCGCTCGGCTGAGCGCGAGCTATCAACCTACAGCGAGCGGCTGACGAAGAAGCGTCTGAAAGTCGACGACATCAAGCTCTACAAGAAACACGTTTCGACGGCGAAGAAGCGCCTGGCGATGGTCGAAGAGGAACATCACATTACGCCTGTCGAAGTGAAGCGTTGCCTCCAAGCAATCGTCACCGGTGAACACGCGACCGGTCAGGCGAAACGCGAACTGGTCGAAGCGAATCTACGTCTGGTGGTTTCGATCGCGAAGAAATATACGAACCGCGGTTTGCAGTTCCTCGATCTCATCCAGGAAGGCAATATCGGCTTGATGAAGGCCGTGGATAAATTTGAATGGCGGCGCGGATACAAATTCTCCACTTACGCGACCTGGTGGATTCGGCAGGCGATTACCCGCGCAATTGCCGATCAGGCGCGCACGATTCGCATCCCGGTGCACATGATCGAAACGATCAATAAATTGATTCGCACGTCGCGCGCCCTAGTCCAGGAATTGGGACGCGAACCGACCAGCGAAGAGATCGCCAAGAAGATGGACATTCCCGTTTCGAAGGTGCGCAAGGTTTTGAAGATTGCGCAGGAGCCGATATCGCTGGAAACGCCGATCGGCGAGGAAGAAGATTCGCATCTCGGCGATTTCATTGAAGACAAATCGATCCTGAATCCTTCCGATGCCGTGGTCGCCTCGAACCTGCGCGAGATCACGGACGAAGTGCTAGCGACGCTGACGCCGCGCGAAGAGAAAGTGATCAAGATGCGGTTCGGTCTGGGCACAACGGGATCGGAGCACACGCTCGAAGAAGTAGGTCAGCACTTCGCCGTTACGCGTGAACGCATTCGTCAGATCGAAGCCAAGGCGCTAAGAAAGCTGCGACATCCTTCGCGGTCGAGAAAGCTCAAGGCGTTTCTGGAAACTGTGCAGCACGGGTAACACGGGAATTCGGTAAGGCAATGAGCGGAGGAGTATTCACGTTTGAGGAATTAGTCGAGATGGCCGATGATCTCGGCGTTAAGCTCGAGATGACCAACGGTATTCCGACATGGGAAGCTTTTCCGGGCCCGCGTCATCAGAAAGCTGTGCTGCGGGCACTCTTTAGCTTCGAAAAGTTGGCCGGCTCCGATTGCGGATGCTTTCAACTACCTGACACATATATCAAATTTCCCGACGGCTCGATAAAGCGTCCGGACATTGCAGTGTTTTGTGAGGAACCCCCCGACATCGATCAAACTTACGAAGCAGTGCCGGAAGCGGTCCTCGAAGTCCTAAGCAAGGATTACGAAAAAAAGGATACCGAGATTGGCGCGCCGTTTTATCTCCAGCAAGGCGTCAAAGATGTCATTCTTTTCGATCCTCGGACCGGCGAGGTCATTCATCGGCGGCAGGATCGGAATGAAGTTTATCAGTCGCCGGTAACGATTAAGCTCGAGTGCGGATGTCAGATGACGGTTTGAATCTGGAATTGGCCGCCGATTTACGCGGATGAACGCGAACAATATTTTCTGATTCTCTATTAGTGGACATCCGCGTTAATCCGCGGCTAAATTTTTGTCGATGAAAAAGATCGTCGAAAGCTACAAACGAAAGCTCGCCTCGGAAGATGGCTGGGTATTGAAGCGCGGAAGCCAATTGCGCATCGCGCTCTGTTATCCGAACACCTACGCGATCGGCATGGCGAATCTTGGCTTTCAAGCGATGTATGAACTCTTCAATAGCATTCCTGAAGTGTCGTGCGAACGAGTGTTTCTGCCAGACCACGGCAGTAGCCTGACCGTGAGGGAGGGCGTGCGCCACAACTCGCGGCGCGGCTCAGGCTACGAGGACGCCCTCGTTGACACTCGGGCTACTGCCGCGTTCAACGAGATGCGCGAGTATGAGCGGACGCGCACACCACTGCTCTCGCTCGAATCACAAACAGCAGTTCGAGAGTTTGATGTGATCGCTTTTTCGATCTCGTTTGAGACTGATTACGTCAACATGGCGCGCATGCTGCAAATGAGTGGCGTGCCGGTGTGGGCCAAAGATAGAACCGAGTGCGATCCGCTCATCGTCATGGGCGGGGCGGCATCTTTTCTCAATCCGGAGCCGATTGCCGAATTTACGGATGTGATTGGCGTAGGTGAAGGCGAGATTCTGGGGGCAAAATTTGTTGATGCGATTCTCGAGCACGAATCCAAATCAGAACTGCTACTCGCGCTGGCGCGTCAGGGTCGCGGTTTTTATGTTCCGTCGCTTTACTTCGTTAGTTACCACGAAGACGGAACCGTCGATGCTTACACGCCGACCGAACCGGGCGTGCCGGACCGTGTCGGTCGCGCCATCTCGGCTGAGAACCCGAAAGAAGGTTCGTTACGCCGCGCAATACGTCGCGGTCAGTCTGATCTCGTCGCGCAATTAAGACGCGATCAAGTATTCGCGCCATCCACAACCATCTTCGCGCCGCAAGCCGAAATGGGTGATCGCTTCCTTGTCGAGATTTCTCGTGGCTGTTCGCAGGGCTGTCGCTTCTGCTGGGCCGGTTATAACTATTGGCCGCCGCGGGTCGTGCCGGCGCGCGACATTCTGGCGAAAGCAAAGCAGTGGCGAACGAAGACTGATAAGATCGGATTGGTGTCGACGGCCGTCTGCGATCATCCCGAGATTAGCGAAATCCTTCAAGGCTTACGCGCAATGGATTATCGCATTTCAGTTTCATCGTTGCGCCTGGATCAGATTTCCGATGAACTGCTCGATGCGTTGGTTGAATCGCGCGACCAGCAGATCGCCGTCGCGCCCGAAACCGGATCGGATCGTCTGCGTCGCGTTATCAATAAGAACCTAACCAACGACGAGATTGTCGACATCTGCGGCGCCGTTTTCGATCGCGGCATGCTGACGATCAAGCTCTACATGATGGTGGGGCTGCCGACTGAGACTGACGAAGATCTCGACGAGATGATCGTTCTGGTCGAGCGTATCAAGAATCGCATGTTGGAAGCCGGCAAGCGTTTCGGTCGCGCCGGGAAGATCATCCCTTCGCTGAATGGTTTCGTGCCGAAACCCAACACGCCATTTCAGTGGGAGCCGATTTGTGAAGAGAAGGAACTGAAGCGGCGCTTGAAATATGTGTGCAGGAAGCTGGCTCGCATTCCTAACGTCGAAGTGCGGGCCATGTCGGCGCGCATCGCACATGAACAGGCGCTGCTGTCATCGGGCGACCGGCGCATCGCAAAAACTATCGAAGCGGCGGCGACATTGAATGGCGATCTCAACGCAGCCATTCGTGAATCAGGAATCGATCCGCATGCGCACACCAGCCGCAGCCGTTCTCACGAAGAAATTCTGCCGTGGGAAATTGTCGATGCCGGACTGGGTCGCCCGTTCATGGAACGAGAACACGAACGCGCGCACGAAGCTCGCTCGACTGCGCCTTGTCCCTCAGTCAATCAATGCACACGTTGCGGCGTTTGCCCAACTACGTGGTTGGCCGAAGCTCCGCCCGCGCTCGTCCAACTGAAGGCGTTCGCTACCCATCCGAACATCGCCGCGAACGCGTGATCCTCATCTTCGCGCTTTCGCTTTGATCGATATCGATCGTGGCAAAATCCAACAGCTGAGAATCACTTCGTCAAAAACGTCGTGCTCTGCGCGGTGTAATCGAATTCGTAGTTATAGGTGTAAACAGGTGTCACGACGGGACGCTTGAATTGGACGTGGGCCAGCACGCGCTTATCCTGCACGCTCGTCTGAATGGTGGCGTCGGGCGGCACATGATAATCGGGAGCGTTCTTTAATAATTGGTCCTTCACCCAGTTGGCGTCGCTGCCTTGCGCGGCCGCCTGGTTGACCATGTTCTGCATGATATCTTTGAAATAATACGCGTCGATGGATACGGGAATGTAGAGATAGCCGGCGTAAATAATGATGGCAAAGATGAGCAGGAATACGATTAGCTTCAGACGCGCGCCGCCGCGTTGATTGTTTCGTTGAAGAATATTCATAAGACGTTCGCGAAATGATTCTATTTATCTATTCAGTTGCGTTGCCTTTCGATCCGCGCGCGATCGCTCACGGTTCTGACACAATCCGATTATTCAAGTCGCTGCAGTCCCGCGCGCAGCGCATTTCGCAAGACGGGATTCGAAATCTCACGCCCGTCGACGACGCGCGCTTTACCGATCGCTTCAAGTAAGACCCATTTGATATTTCCGTTTATCGATTTCTTGTCGGCCTTCATTGCCGTCATTAAATCGTGCACGCTTATATCGTCGGCTCGCGGCAGCTCGCCGCACGCGCGTACGGCTTGCCGCAACAATTCTAGCGCGTCCGCATTGAACATGCCTAGACTGTCTGAAATTTCACCGGCAACCAGCATCCCATAACCAACAGCTTCGCCGTGACGAAAGCGTTCATAACCGGTAACGGCTTCCAGAGCGTGCGCCGTCGTATGGCCGAAATTCAGGATCTTCCGTGAGCGGGCATCGGCGCGCGCAGTCGATTCGCGTTCATCGCCGGCGACGATCGAAGCCTTAAAGCGACAGTGCGCGGCAATAACGGACGCGAGTTCGTCGCGCATTTCTTCGCCACAGAGCTCGCCGGACGCGTGGGTGCCGAGCAATTTCACAGTGCGATCGAATAATTTTCTATCCCCGACGGCGCCATGCTTCACGGCTTCGCACCATCCGGCCGTCAACTCGCGGCGCGGCAGAGTTCGCAAGGTGTCGGTATCGATCAAAACCGAACGCGGTTGATGAAAAGCGCCTACCAGATTCTTGCCGGCAGAAGTATTAACGCCGACCTTGCCACCGACGGATGCATCGATTTGCGCCAGCAGCGTCGTGGGAACTTGCACGAAGGCAATGCCTCGCAAATAAGTCGCCGCCGCAAAACCTGCGAGATCGCCAACAACCCCGCCGCCCAACGCAACTACGACATCGTTACGTTCGAGACGAAAGTCGATGAGAAAAGCCAGCGCCTGTTCGAGCGACCGCAGCGACTTGTGTGGCTCGCCATCTTTCATCGACCAGTGGGCCACATCGAATTTCGCGGCGCGCAAACTGCGGACAGTTGCATTACCGTAGAGATCGAACACGGTCTGATTGGAAATTAAGGCAGCGCGCCGGGCGCCGTTTCCAGAACTCGCCCGGATATATTCGCCGGCGGCACCGATTAACCCGCTGCCGATTTTGATTTCGTATCTTGTTTGCCGCGCCGGCAAATGCACCCGCACCGTCTGCATCGACGTCAATGTATCGCGTTTCTCGGTAACGCAGTCAAGTTCTTGATGGAAACAGTAGAACATTCAGCCTTTCTCTTCATTGTCATCTCTGGATTTCGGAGTGCCGGGGGTCTAAACTTCCCGAATAAACTCAGGCAGACGCGGCCCGTTGCCCGGTACGCGTCTCATTTTTGAGAGGTAAAATGATGTCACGTAAAAGTCTCTGGCTTTTTTTCGTGCTGGCGTTGATCGCAACCGGCTTGGTCCTTCAGCCCGCCACGAACGCGAAGAAAAAGAAGAAGAAACAAAATTATCCGGCGTCGTCCGGCCCGCCAACACTTTCTCTCAGCGTCGAACCGAGAACGATCAAGCTGTGCGAAGGCGTCGCCCCCGTGCAATTGAACGCGATCGCTAAATCAGCCGACGGTGCGCCTTTGCGTTATCGCTGGCGGGTCAATGGCGGCCAGGTCAGAGGTGATGGCCCAAACCCGACGTGGGATCTTACGGGACTGCAACCGGGAACTTATCAGGCGAACGTTGAAGTCGATGACGGCAAAGACATCAATTGCGCGGCCTTCTCGACCGTTCCGATTATCGTGATCGAGTGTCCGCCGGTACCCGTGCCGCCGGCGTGTCCAACTGTCAATATCTCTTGTCCCGAATCGGTGAAGGAAGGTGAGACTGTCAGGTTCGCAACTACCGTTACGGGCGGCCGACCGGCGCCGGGAATGACGCCGAGTTATGACTGGACCGTTAACTGCGGCAAGATCGTCAGCGGCCAGGGCACCCCGACAATTACCGTCGATACGACCGGATGTTCTGGCCAGACCATTCAAGCGAACGTAAACCTGACCGGTTATGGCGTGCCGTGTCCGGCGACTTGCTCGGTGGCAATTCCGATAATGAATAAGCCGCGCAAGTTCGACGAATACTATGACATCGCTCGCAACGACGAGAAGGCACGACTCGATAACTACGCAATCCAATTGCAGCAGGAACCGGGGTCGCAGGGTTACGTGTTCGTCTATCCGTCGCGTAAGGCTGGTCCATCGGCAGCCCAGGCGCGCGCGCAAAGAATTATCGACTATCTCGTGACGACCCGCGGTATCGATTCGCATCGTCTGGTCGTGACGATGGGACCTGCGCGGGATGAATGGCTGACGGAATTGTGGATTGTGCCTGAAGGTGTTCAGCCACCACAGCCGCGGCGATAGAGTCCGTTCGTCTTACCAATTAAGAAGGCGCGATCTGACGGGTCGCGCCTTTTTGTTTGGGGCAACAGCAGGGCGGGTTAATTCACGGCGCGCAAACATTTAGCGATCAAGGCTGCGGCAATTTCTCAAGTTCAGGGTTGAGGCTAATGCTGCCATTCGGAGTCACTGTCATGGTGCGTTCCCAATTCTTGAAGCCTGATTTGGAAACAACAATTCGGTGCTCCCCTGGTGTGAGTTGAATTGTCGACGGAGTAGTGCCGACGAATTTGTCGTCGACCGTGATTTCTGCTGCCTCAGGCACGGATTTTATTGTGACCGCGGAATTCGCATCAGCCCTAGCACCCAATTTCGAATTTGTATTGGCCGCACCCGTCTGGCCGAACTTTAATGGATCGAGCGGCGTGTCACCGGCAACGTATGCGGTTATTTCCGTACCCTTCGGAATCGTGATGTCTTTTCCGTGCATGAAAAGGAAAAATGGCGCCGCAGGAAAAAAGACGATACTCGTTGCCACGATAGCTCCGGTCATCGCAGCTGTATGAGTGCCGCCTGAGCCACCTTTGACAGCGCGCAGCGGCACCTTTTCACCTGAAGCTAGTTGGACATAATCAATATTCATGTTGAGCTTGCCCGCCTTGCCCATGCGACCTTTGGGTTTTGCTTCGGTCACAGTCGCAATCGCAATTCCACCGTGTTGAATCACGACTACATCGCCGATCTTGACATCTTCGACAACTTCAAAATCGACCTTCTCGTCGACTTTGGCATCAGCCGAAGACATAGTTCGCGAGAGCTTCAGTTTGACCGGCGTATCTTCGACTAATCCGAACGCTAATGGGGGCCGCGGCGTTGCCGACGGCTCGGACGTGGGCTGCGTTTGCGCGGTGGGCTTTTTGTCTTTCTGCTTTGACTTCTGATCCTGTGAATAAGTGACGGGAAACAACAGACTGACACACACGAGAGTTAACAGGGGGTGAAAAGTTTTCATGATCTTCCTTTCGTAAAGATGCGCGAACGAACCCTGAAGAGTCGAGGGTTCGTTTTGAGAGTTAAGTTATCGAGCGGAGTCGTCAGACTACCGCAACTTCTTCCGGGTGTTCTTCGATTAGGTACGGAGATGGCACAGCAGACGGTATTTCATCTTCAGCCAGAATCTGATTCACGATCGGCAAACTCAGAGTATGTTTCTTGGAAATGTTCGGCACGTCGTGACCGGCGGCGTAGACCGCATGGCGTTCGTTTTCTTTGTACCAGTCGGCGAGGTTTGCGGTCTTGTGCATGTTCTCGATGATCTGCCGCCAGCCCACGCCGGTGTTGTAGGCGCAGAATGAAATCTCGCCTTCCTGCGTACCGTAAGGGATCACGCACATCTCGGTGCGGCGAAAATCATAATTGAACAAGTCCTGAAACCACATGCCTTCGACGCACAGGACGCGCCAGTTATCGCTGACGTTGTCCTGCCCGGCGCCGGTCATGCGATCGTTGCGATCGGAATTTGAATTCGTTGAAGAAGGCTTGAAGAGATTGACGATTTGAGAGATCGGAAAACCTTCCGGCGCCTTGCTAGCGTCGTAATTCCGCATGATCGCCATCGCGAGCTGCGCATACGAGAGCTTCTTGCCGCGGGCGGTATCGGTGATCACGGCGACGTCTTTCATGAACTGTTCGTAGTTGAAGAACTCGAACAGCGAGCGAAAATCACCGGTCGTTTTGTTTACCACAGCCAGCGTGAAGATGCCGCAGTTGGGATGGCAATTGCATGACGACCAGCCCCACGGCGCATCTGCTCCTTGCAGCATGTCCATCACCGAAGTGAAGGCCGAGTAGGACGAAAGCGGGAACCAATCACGCAGCGGCTGCATACGTCCGCCGAGTTGGTCCTTCAAATCATGCGTCATGCCGGCGAGCGTGTAGCGCCACTTGGTACGCAGCTCGTCAGAAATATCTTCGTCGCGGCCGGTGAACGAAACTGGTTGGAAGGCGATGGTCTGAACTTTGTCGATGTTCTTCGCGGCGAATTCGACGATCTGTCCAATCGCGTCGTTGTTGATGCTGTTGACGATCGTAACGACCAGCGTGACTTTGATCCCAACCTTGGCGAGATTCTCAATCGCGCGCACTTTGACGTCGAACAGATTGCCGACGCCGCGATGTTTATTCTTCTCTTCGCCGACGCCGTCGAATTGCAAGTACACGCCGTGTTGACCCGCGGCCTTCGCTTGTTTACAGAACTCAATGTCTTCGGCAAACCGAATTCCGTTGGTCGCCGCGAGAATGCGATAGAAACCAATCTTCTTAGCGTAGGCAACGGCGTCGAGATAATACGGAGACAACGTCGGTTCGCCGCCGGAGAAAAGAATGATAACCTGTCGCTTAGGTTTGAATGAGACCGCTCGATCGAGAATCGCTTTCGTGTCTTCGAAAGTCGGCTCGTGCACATAGCCAACCTGGTTCGCATCCATGAAGCATGGGTTGCACATCATGTTGCAGCGATTGGTCAAGTCA
>DASQYL010000489.1:0-3879 GCA_035639235.1 Pyrinomonadaceae bacterium
TAAGTCAACGTTCCCGTAGTTGCGTCGATCGATGGCCCAGCCGAGAACAAACCCGGATTCGAGTTATTGGTGACAATGAAATTAAGTGACTGTCCTGATTCGTTCGCAGGCCCAGGCGACATCCCGGTGGCCCAGTGAGAAACAGTTTGCGGGCCGGCGTCTTCGTTGACCGTTTGATCCGGACCCTTCGTAAAGGTGGGCGCCTGATTTATAAAGGTGAAGACGTCGGTTTCCGCCGTAGAACTATTATTCTCATCAAATGAGTCTGTTGAGTCGGTCGTAACCGTAGCCGTATTGATGTAGCTACTTCCGTCGGCAGCACTGGAAGGAATATGTCCGACCAAAGTAAAGGTGTCGTTCGCGCCACCCGACACGCTCGGATTTGAGCAGGTCACCAGTCCGCCCATACCAACCGAAGGCGTCGAGCACATCCACCCGGCCGCACTCGACAAAGAGACAAAAGTCATGTCGCTGGGAAGTGTGTCGTTCAGAGTGGCGTTCATTGCGTCTGCGCCGCCCAAGTTTTGAACCTTAATTGTGTACGTCACGTCGTGGTCAGGCATCGTCTGAGTGGGATTCGCGGTCTTAAGAACGCCTAGATCGACATTCGACGGCGTAGGAGTGCTGGGTTCAAAATCGTAATCGCGCGCTTCCGGTCCGGTGTCTGTATCGAAGCCGACGCCGATCAGAAAAGCATCAGCGTTACCGACAAAGCCCGCCCAATCGCTGGCTGAGCCGCCGCCGATGACTCCGCCTAAGCCCGCAACGAGACGCACTCCGCCGTCACCGTTGCCCACGTTTACGATGGTTGCGCTGGGCTGCGCGGAGCTGAAGGCTGTCAGTACCTTGACATTCGCGCCGGGCCCTGAGCCAGCCGCGCCGCTGGTCGAGTACCAGCAGCCGTTGAAGGCGTCCCAACTTTGCCACACACCCGAAGTGACCGGGCCCTGTGGATTGCTCGGACAAAATCCAGCGATTTGATATTGCGGCTCAAATACCAGATGGTCGTCGATTGTTCCGTTGTTGTCGTAGTCGACATCAAGAATAATGTAAGGAGCCTGGCTGGCGGAGCCGCCGACCTGGACATAGGTCGAGTAGGAGAGTGCCGTCAGTTCGTTGCCGGCGGGGAAAGCGTCCGGGCTGGGGTTGGGGTTCGGCAAAACCGTGCCCGCGTAATCGGGCTGTCTCAATTGCGCGGCGGCGCTACCGTCAGAGCCCACACTCAATTGAACGCTGCCGTTACTCAACGGCGGTGTGTCTGGTCCATTCACAAAGGTGACGGACGGAGTCGACGCGGGCGTCGGCTGAGCCCCAGCCGTGTTTCTAATTTGCCAATCCTGCAGCGCTGTCGGCGTTACTACGAATACCTGAGTTGCGGCAAAAACTATGGCGATGCCAACCAGCGCCACCGCCAAAACCGCGAGTAAAAGAGCGCCCCAACGGCCTGATTTCCAAAACCGATTTGTCCTCATGATTGCTACCGCTTCCGATGAAATTATTGTAGTCAAGCGGCAGGTGGGCGACAGCTAACTGCCCAGCTCGACAACAGATTAGAATTAACGCGGGAAACTCTAACACGGATATCATCGTTCGCAAAGATGTTGTCCGCTGTCGAGAGCGGCGTCGCCCGCGATGGACGCGCGGGACCTGGTGGCGGAGAGGGAGAGTTGAGCCCCGGCGACGGACATGCGAAATGGCTTGCCGCCCGGATCTTTTCAAACTAACATACGCGCTCTCATCAATATTTATTTTGATCTGTTTGTCCGCGGGAGGAGTGAATGTCAGACGATCACGAGCGAAAGAAAAAGAACGGCCATAACCCGAGTCGCCGCAAGTTCCTCAAAGGCGTCGGCGTCGCCGGCGCGGGAGCCGCACTCGCCGATCATTTGATTGGCAAGGAAGATAAAACCGTCGTCAATGCGGACCCGGCGTTCGACGGCGTGACCGGAACAACCATCGTCGTGCTCAATGTGAACGGCGCGAACCAAAAGATAACGGTTGAACCGCGCACGACGCTACTCAATGCGTTGCGCAATCACGCCGACCCACCCATCACTGGACCAAAACTCGTTTGCGACATGGGCACGTGCGGCGCATGCACGGTGTTGATGGATGGCAAAACCGTCTATTCATGTCTCGTGTTGGCTGTTGATGCGGTAGGCAAGAAGATTACAACGGTCGAAGGCTTTGGCTCACCTGAAAATATGAACGCGGTGCAAAGCGCCTTTGTCGAGCACGACGGCATGATGTGCGGTTTCTGCACCCCGGGATTTGTGACGACGATCTCGGCTTACTTGAAAAAGAATCCGAATCCGACACTCGCTGAAGTGCGTGAAGCGTGCAAAGGAAATTTTTGCCGCTGCGGAACCTATCCGCGAGTTTTCGAAGCTGCGCTGGCAGCCGCGAAGGCCGGAGTTTAGGGTATAGCATTGTTCCCTCCCCCAAAGGGAGAGGGAGAAAGAGAAAGCGAATGCCACAGCAACCTCAAGCCAGTCCAACACCTGTCCCAAAAAAGAAGGTGCGCGTGCCGCGCGTCATCAACGGCGTCGAGCAGATGGTCGAGATCGAAGTTGACGACGTTGGCGGTCCGGGCTGGGGCGCAAACGACAAGCACACGATTCTCAATCATCGTTACACCCGCGTCGACGGGCCGGTCAAAGTTTCCGGCAAAGCGCAATATACATACGACGTGCGTCTGCGGAACATGCTGTACGGACGTGTAGTGCGCTGTCCTTACGCCCACGCGAGAATTAAGAATTTCGATTCAACCGCGGCGTCAAAAATGCCGGGCGTGAAAGCCATTGTTCAATCCCGCGCAACTGAGTTTCGTTTTGCGGGGTCCCCGGTCGCCGCAGTTGCCGCCACCACGCCTGAGTTGGCCCAGGACGCGGCGCGCGCGATTGTCGTCGAATACGAGAAGCTGCCGTTCGTTGTCACCGGCGATCGAGCGATCCAGACCGGCGCGCCGCGAGTCTTGCCGTTGGACCGGCCGGGTGGCGAAGAAAATTTGACGCAGAAAGACAAACGGGGTGATTTGGCAAAAGTCGAAGCGGCCCTCACCACATGTGACGCTGTGGTTGAGGCTGAATATCGCACGCCGCGCCTGCATCATTCCTGTCTTGAGACACATGGCCTGGTCGTCGATTATTCGGGCGGCGATTCAGCCACCATTTATGCGACAACTCAAGGGACGTTCACGATTCCTGAAGATGCCGCCCGCGAACTCGATTTGCCCCAGACCGCAGTGACGGCGACGGTGCAGCACATGGGTGGGGGCTTTGGATCGAAATTCGGGATCGGCGTCGAAGGTTGGCTCGCGTGCCATCTTTCCAAAGAGACCAAACAGCCCGTCAAGCTGATGCTCACTCGCGCCGATGAATTCCTGATGACCGGCAATCGATCGGGTTCGTGGACCAAGTTCAAGGCGGGCGTAAAGAAGGACGGCACACTGGTCGCGGTACAGGCGACGCAATATCGCCTCGGCGGCCTTGGTCCCGGTTCACAAGCAGGCCAGCCCTATGCGATCTATCAAGCCGGCGAATCTTATCGGGAAGTCTACGCGCTCCACACGAACGAAGACTCGTCGATTGCCATGCGCGCGCCCGGACATCCGCAGGCCTCCTTCGCGATCGAGTCACTACTTGACGAACTCGCTTACAAGATCGGAATGGACCCGGTCGAGTTTCGTAAGAAGAACATGCCGGACGCGAATTATCACCGGCAACTCGATCGCGGCGCGCGCGAAATCGGCTGGAGCAAACGCAACGCAACGCCCGGAGGCGGCGCTGGCCCATTGAAACGCGGCATGGGTTGCGCTGCCGGAACCTGGGGAGGCGGCGGAAACAATCAATGCAAAGTAGATGTCAGCATCGGTCGCGA
>DASQYL010000490.1:0-6836 GCA_035639235.1 Pyrinomonadaceae bacterium
AGTCTCTCCGCGCTGGATGAAAACACCGCCGCAATCGTAGTGCAGTCACCAAACTTTTTCGGCTGCATCGAAGACATAGCCGCGCTCGCCGAAAAGGCTCATGCAGCAGGCGCGCTATTGATCGTCACGGTTACTGAAGCGATGTCGTTTGGCTTATTGAAGTCGCCGGGCGCGTGCGGCGCCGACATCGTCGTCGCTGAAGGCCAATCGTTCGGCGTGCCGCTCTCTTACGGTGGTCCATACGTCGGGCTGTTTGCGACGCGCGACAAGTATGCGCGGCAAATTCCCGGGCGTCTGGTCGGCGAAGCTTACGACAAACAGGGCCGCCGCGGATTCGTGTTGACGCTCGCGACGCGCGAGCAACACATCCGTCGCGAGAAAGCGACGTCGAACATTTGCACGAACGAAGGATTGATCGCGCTCTGCGCCACGGTTTATCTCGAGACGATGGGCCGCCGCGGCATTCAGGAGGTCGCGCAGCAATGCGCGCAGAAGGCGCATTACGCGGCGGGCGCAATCGGAAAACTGGAAGGCTTCTCGCTTCCCTTCTCGGCGCCGTTCTTCAACGAGTTCGTGGTGCGCGCTCCTTCGGACGCGTCCGTGCTGCTCGCAAATCTGGCCCAGGAAAAAGGAATCGACGGCGGCATCGCGCTCTCGCGCTTCGATGCCGACCGGCCCAATGATTTTCTGGTTTGCGTCACTGAGACAAACACGCGCGAACAGATTGATGCTTTAGCTCGTGACCTCAACTCTCTGACTATTACAGGCGGCGAAGACTTGCGTTTCCTCCGCGATGGGAATCGAGGAGTGGTGCATCGCTAAACAACGAATGAACTCGAAGATTACTAAAGTCACTAATCACATCAGTCCGAACGAGCGTCTAATCTTCGAACGCTCGCAGTCAGGCCGCCGCGGTTACAGCCTGCCGGCGCTGGACGTCGACGAACGATTGCTCGATGAAATCATTCCGCACGAGTTCCAGCGCGAGGACGATCTCGCGGGCATGCCTGAAGTTACCGAAGTCGACGTAGTGCGTCACTTCACGCGCATCTCGACGTGGAACTATTCCATCGATCAGGGCATGTATCCGCTCGGTTCGTGCACGATGAAATACAACTCACGCTTGAATGAGAAAGTTGCGCGCATCGCGAATTTCGCAAACCTTCATCCGCTCTCTTCCGAAGTCGAAGCGCAGGGTGCGCTGCAAGTCATTTACGAACTGCAACAGCATCTTGCGGAAATCACCGGCCTGCCGGGAATTTCTTTGCAACCGGCGGCGGGCGCGCACGGCGAGATGACCGGAATCATGATCATTCGCGCTTTCATCGACGCGCGCGACGGCAAGGAAGAATCTGCGAAGCGGCGCACGATGTTGATTCCTGATTCCGCGCATGGGACGAATCCCGCATCGGCCCATCTCTCAGGCTTCACCGTTAAGACGATTCGCTCCACGCCCGAAGGCTTGACTGATCTCGATCATCTCACTGAGTTGTGCGCTCACGGCGATGTTGCGGGATTGATGCTCACAAATCCGAACACGCTCGGACTCTTCGAAAAAAATATTCAAGAGATTTGCCGCATCGTAAACGACGCCGGCGGTTTGGTCTACATGGACGGCGCGAACATGAATGCGCTGGTCGGCGTCGCGCGGCCCGGCGACATGGGTGTCGACGTGATTCACCTGAACCTGCACAAAACATTTTCCACGCCGCATGGCGGCGGTGGACCAGGCTCCGGGCCGTGCTGTTGCTCGAAGGAGCTGGAACCATTTTTGCCGGTGCCGCGAGTCGTGCAAGTCGCTCACGATTCCAAATCTCAAATTTCAAATTACAGATTGGATTACGACTATCCGCAATCGATCGGGCGGGTGAAGGCGTTCCTGGGAAACTACGGCATGATGTTGCGCGCGCTCGCCTACATTCTCACGCACGGTTACGACGGATTATTGGAAGCAACGCAAGCCGCAGTCTTGAATGCGCGCTACGTTGCGCAGGGCCTGGTGTCGGATTTCGAGAAACCTTTCCAGAACGATCCGATGCACGAAGTCGTCTTTACCGACAAACGGCAGTCGCGCAAAGGCGTACACACTCTCGACATCGCCAAGCGTCTGATCGATTACGGCTTTCATCCCATGACGATCTATTTCCCGCTGATTGTTTCCGGCGCCATGTTGATTGAACCGACCGAATCAGTCGGCCGCCAGGAACTCGATCAATTCATCGACGCGATGCGATCAATCGCCAAAGAGGCTCTCGATAATCCTGACCTTGTGCTCGGTGCCCCTCACACGACGCGGATAGGGCGGCTCGATGAAGCGGGAGCAGCCAGAAAGCCGGTATTGAGGTGGAAATCTGCGAGCGCAAGAACCGCCGTGACCTAATCTTCCTGGCAGTGAAAAAGAAGCAGGACTTATTCGATAAGACAATCGCTCTTACCAAGCAGGTCTATCTCCGTAAACCTGACGGCCCATCAAGCCGTCTACAGTTTCGGCCCGGCGATGGACAGACTCCCGGACATTTCAGAGTGGGTGGCGGCTACGTCACATGGTGGTTTACGAAGCAGACTCGAAAGATTATCGACGACTTGGTCTTGATTGCTGGTGAGATCCATCCCGAACTCAGATATGGCAATCGAGAGTCGCTGGCGGAAATTGTAACTGACGTCCTCAAAGATAACGGTTTCAATACGGACATTTTTGAGCCAGATCCGATTTTCTTTGGCGACGTTGATACGCTATTTGAGGCTAGGCGCATCAGTAACGTACAAGCATTTGGCAACGTGCTACTCGCAAAAATCGAAAAGGCATTGCGCGCGTCGATTTCGACTTGGTTGATCGTATTTCCTTTACTAAGAATCAAGTCAAGCTCATGGATTGTGGCTCATGATGGGTTGCGAGTAATCAGTCCACACGACGAAGCCACGTGGCTCGAACTGGCGTCACAATACAGCATCGACGACTGGAACCCAATAATTGGTGGAACAGAGAAAACTAGCTTCAAGAGAATCTTAAAGGATGTGCCTTTCTGCTGGCTTGCTTGTGAGGTCCAATCAGGAACAATGGACTCTGCCCGAGAGATAGCAGCACGAAAGATGCGGATGTTCATCGCGATCCTGTTTGCGAGATTCCATCTGACATCGAGACACGCGCTCACTAAGAGCATGATGCAAGTCACCGGACACTCCGTTCAATTTCCATCACAGAATAGTGGGCAGCGGTTCACGCAAATCATCGCCTCTATTGGGATGCTCTTACCGCCATTGCTTAGCGACTTCGAAATAACACCGAATGATGTAACTCAAGTTAATGCTTGGTATCGCCGACTTCAAGCAACGACCAACGAAAAACGCGCCCGTCTGACGGCAGCTGGTCAATTTCTAAATTATGGAATCGTCGCTGATGGGTTGGAGCGATTCATCCACTTCTTCATAGCCCTTGATGCGCTGTTCGGAGTTAGGGGGAACGTTGAAGAAACCATTTCCAACGGACTCAAAGGCATTTTCCCCGCTGACTTAACTTGGGAGTACAGAGCATCGAGACTGTTCGATCTGCGGTCCACATTGGTGCATGGTGGATGTGCTACGATTGATGAATGGAAAGACCTCTCCAGCTACCGCAAACACACAGGGTCTGACCCGCTCAAAGACGTCACTGAGGCCGCTATAAAGAGTCTTTGGGAATATGTAAATTTACAATAAGAGAAGTCAGATATGTCCACTCAACAACAACCGTGGTCCGGGATACAGATCGAAACCAGTTTCTTTCCACTCTCATTTTTTCTTTATGCCTGCACGCCGCGAATTGTGATTGACGGTGAGATTAATCTGCGACCGTGGGGGACGCATTCATTCCAGCTCACGCCCGGAATGCACAACGTGCAGGTTTACTTCCATTACTTGTTCATGGAGAAGTGTGGCTTCACGCAAATGAACGTGGTCGTGCAACCGAACTGTGTCCATCGCCTGAAATTCGAGATGGGTATCTTTATGTTTTCAGCCGGCAGCATTCGCGAGATTCAGCCGCCCTACAGATTCGCCTAAGCTTCGGCAGCGCTGATAATCAGGCTTCCCAATCAGACCGAACCTTTCGATTTTCCGCGATCCCTTCGGCTGGTAGTCTCAAAAGCGCTAGTCGCTCGACGACGCGATTATTCAGCAGATGTTCTTCGATAATTTCAGCCACGTCTTCAGATCGCACTTGCGCATACCACACGCCGTCGGGATAAACCATTACTGCTGGTCCAATCGAACAGAACCCAACCGAAGCACAGGAAGTTACCACGATGCGGCCGCGCGGGTTCTTGCCTTTCGCTTCGCGGCCAAACAAAAGCCCGCGTTCTTTCAGTTGCCTTTCAAATGCTTCCAGTACTTCGGCGCTGTCTCTGGCCGAGCATGACTTGCCGGTGCAGACGAAGACGTGATGCCGAATCGGCGCCGTGGCTACCGGGGCCAGCGCGCGCAATTGCTCGATATTTTCGATGAATTCCGGTCGTGCCATTCAATTTCATGCTAACACGAACTAGATGCTTTTCGTCTTATCGTGGCAGCGTGCAAGCACTCGGTAGTCACACGTTCTTAACATCGAAAGTCTTTGCGAGTTAAAAATTTCATTGTAAGATTGATCGCGAACGGGCGTCGCCTGATTGACCGCTTCCCCCACCGGCAATGGTCTTTCGGAAGCAGGCGCCTGATTTGATATTGCGTCGTGAAAAACTTTCGGAACATCGGCCAGGTACGGCAGCCACGTGAATCGAACGGGCTGGTGATACACGTATCGTCCCTCAACGATCGCTCGACCGAAGTTGTCATGGCGGACACGGTGCGCATCGGTCCGGGTGAAGATTGCGACGTAAAGATTCGCCTGGCACAAAACCCGGGCGAGGCAAACAACGGCGCGGTTATCGAGGTCAAGCGAATCGATGGCACCTACCGGATCACCAATGTCGATCAGACACTGGACGTTAAACTGAATGGCCGATCGATCAAGCCGAACAAGAGCATCAACGACGGCGATGAAATTTGGATTGGACCGTCTGGTCCATCGATTCATTTCTTTCCCATCGCCGCGACCACGGCGATGGTTCCCGGCCGTCGCGGCACCACCGTGGCGCCGTTTATTGAACAAGCTGCAATGGAAGCTTCGGCCACGGCGCGGCGCGATGATGCCAAGATATTTTTGCGCGAGTTTACCCGCGAACTTGTGCGCGAAATTAATCCCAGCACGAAAATTATCATCTTCGCGATCGTGATTTTCGCCGTCGTCGGCGCGCTCTATCTCGGCTTTGCGCAATACAACGAAACTCGCAAGAATCGCAGTATCATCCAGGAGCAGCAGGCCCGTCTGATCGCGCAACAAGAACAACTACAAAAAGCGAATCAGCAACTGGACACGGTAATCGAGTCCAATAAGAAGGTAATCGACACACTTTCGCTGGGCGAGATGCTGCGCACGAATTACGGCGCCGGCGTTTGTTTGATCTACGGCTCGTACAACTTCGTAGAAGCGGGAACTGGCCGGCCGCTGCGCGTGCCAGAGACGCAAACGAACGAAACCGGCAATCCGATCCAGAACGGAACCGATCAGCCTCAACTAACTCCCGAGGGCAATGGTCAAATCGCCGAATATCCATTTGTCGGAACCGGTTTTCATACGGGCGACGGCTTCATTCTTACGAATCGCCACGTGGTCCAACCATGGCTGGCTGATGAGCGCGCACAGAGTCTGACAAGCACCGTAAACGGCAAGCCGCGTCTCCGGAAACTGATCGCTTTTTTTCCGGAAAGCTCGCAGTCAGTGACTTTGAAATATAAACAAGCAGCAGCCGGAGAGGATCTCGCCGTCTGCACGATCGATCAGAAAGATCTGCCCTCGAAGCTGCCCGCGCTGCCGCTCGAAAAGGCGTCCGATTCGGTCGCCATCGGCCGCATCGTAGTCACCATGGGCTATCCCGCAGGCCCCGATCGTCTCCTCGCCATGCTGGACGAAAACGAGGCGCGCGGAATTCAGAACCGGTACGGCTCGACCGAATCGTTGCTCGGTTACCTCGCCCAGACGAAGCACATTCGGCCGCTCATGACGCAGGGCAATATCACAGACCTCGATGCCCATCGGATCGTGTACGACGCGCGGACCGGCGAAGGCGGTTCGGGCGGCCCTTTGTTCGGTCCCTCCGGACGTGTTATCGGAATTACTTTTGCAATTTTTACTGAAAGTACAGCATCCAATTTCGCGGTACCTATTCGCTACGCAATTACTTTGCTGGAGAAGGCGGGATGGACCAGCCCCCCAACATCTGAAGCTGAGCAGAAGGACGCGGCGACAAATCAAACCGCCGCCAAATAATTGGCACGCTCATTGCTCCGCGTAGCGAGGACGATGAAATCCGGGAAGTTTCGACATCGAAGTGCAGGATCAGGGCTCTCCTCGCAAAAATTTTATTGCACTCGCATTGGTAGTTAGAACCACACGGAAATGACGTTGCGGTCATTAATCGTTTGCGCCTTGCTCGCGCTGTGCGCTGTCGGCGGGAGAGCACAATCATCGAGACAGTTTTTCACCGCGAACCCGGCGAAGACCGCAGCGTCGTCTTTACCCAAGGGCCGGCCCAAATCGCCGCAACCTTCTGAGCCGTCAAACGCCCGAGATGATGATGCCGGCGCTCCTGCGGCCGAGCGCGCCAAGCCCCAGTTTCGAGTTGAACGATTGCCACTCGCCTCGGGCGCCGAGTTGTTGACGATCTTTGGCCGGCTCGATGGGATGAGAGGCGTGAACGGCAACGCGCCTGAGGTGCCGTTAATCAGCGTCGTGCGCGACACTCTCAACGATAGCGACACGGACA
>DASQYL010000491.1:0-6729 GCA_035639235.1 Pyrinomonadaceae bacterium
ACGTTAACTGTTGCACACTTCCAGCGCGCACACTGGCAGACATATCGGCCACCGTAACCACGCCAATTTTCTGTGTCAGCTTTCCAGAGACGGCCTTTGCCGTAACTACACAGGCGTAATCACCAGCCGACAAGCGCTCGGCCTGACCATTCTGCAAGTGCCAATCGAAAACGTTCGCGCCTCGCAATTCTTCATCGAACAGTTTCTCGCCCGTCGGCGCATAGACCTCCAAACGCATCTGTACGATTGACGACGGTCCAGTCACGCGCACGCGATCGGAGGAAGCCGCTGCGGTGATTGTCAGAGATGAGGTGGGAGGGCCGGTTATATTGGCTGTCGCAGTCTGAGCGATTGCCGTCGAACCACACGCCAGGCCGGCGAGCGTCAGTGAAAGAATTCGCAATTGTCTAGTCATAGATTTCAACTCTCCGCGGTCCTTATAATTGGTTACGCGCAGGACTTCGCCGGATAGGCTCAGCCGGCACTGTTTTTTATTAATCAGAGAGGTTGACTGGTTGGTTTGTGGAGTCAGATACTCAAGACGATCCCCCGTCATATATGGCCGTTGAGGAGGATGATGTAACCGGGTTGCTGCGCGAGTGGGGCGGCGGCAACCAGCAGGCGCTCGGCAAATTGTTGCCGATAATTTACGCCGAGCTGAGGCAGGTGGCGCATCAATATCTTCACCGCGAACACCGCGAACAGACGCTGCAGACGACGGCCCTGGTACACGAGGCTTATTTGAAACTAATCGATCAGCGCTCGGTCAGTTGGCAGAACCGGGCGCATTTCTTCGCCATCGCGGCGCAGTCGATGCGGCGTATCCTGATCGACAATGCACGAAGGCGTCATGCGGCGAAACGCGAAGGTCAGAAGATTTCGCTCGATGACGTCGCGATCATTTCAACTGACCGGGCCGAGCATTTGCTCGCGCTCGATGAAGCTTTGCAGCGGTTGGAGCAGATGGATCCGCAACAAAGCAAGATTGTTGAGTTGCGCTACTTTGGCGGGTTAACGATCGGAGAAACTGCCGAAGCGATGAATCTGTCGCCCGCGACTGTCAAGCGCGAATGGGCGATGGCGCGCGCGTGGTTGTACCAGGAGCTGCAATGCGTCTGAGCCGTTTGCCGACGCTCTTGCGCGTAATAAATTGAGAGATATGTCTGCGCAGCCCGCACCAGAGCGACTACTCACTGACGCTTCGCGCTGGCGTGAAGTCAAGCGAGTTTTTCATGGCGCGGTCGATTTGTGCGGTCAGGCGCGCGCCGAATTCTTGCGCGCTGCGTCTCACGAACCCGAGGTGATCGAGCAAGTCGAATCGTTGTTGCGCGCGCACAAATCAGCAAAAGACTTCATCTCCCAACCAGCGTTGATTGAAGCCGGCGTCGCGTCAAAATCAGACGACGGAAGTTTTGGCGCCTCAATAATCGGTAAATCGATCGGGCCTTACCAAATTATTCGCGAACTCGGCCGTGGCGGCATGGGCTCTGTATTCCTGGCTATTCGCGGCGCCGCCGATTTCAATCAGCAGGTAGCCCTGAAAATAATTAAGCGCGGCATGGACACCGACGCCATCCTGCAACGCTTCGTCATAGAGCGGCAGATTCTCGCGAACCTGCAACATCCCAACATCGCCGGCTTTCTTGACGGCGGCACCACCAGCGATGGCTTGCCGTTTTTCGTGATGGAGTATGTCGACGGCGAGCCGATCACGAAGTATTGTGATGCAAACGAACTCGACACCAGCGCCCGCCTCGAACTCTTCCAGAAGACATGTGCTGCCGTGCGGTATGCACATCAAAACTTAATCGTCCATCGCGACCTGAAGCCCAGCAACATCCTCGTTACTCGTGATGGCATACCGAAGCTGCTCGACTTTGGCATCGCCAAAATTCTTAGTTCGGATCAAGCGCTTGAAGCTGAGACGGCGACAGCGTTTCGTTTGATGACGCCAGAGTACGCGAGTCCCGAGCAAATCCGCGGCTTGTCGATTACGACGGCGACTGACGTTTACAGTTTGGGCGTGGTGCTCTACGAGTTGCTGAGCGGCCACCGGCCGCTTCGATTTCCGAGTCGCGCTCCCGACGAGGTTGCGCGCGTCATTCTTAATACCGAGCCGGTTGCTCCGAGCGAAATGGCGTCAACAGGGCGGCAGAACGGCAATTTCACCAGCGAGTTCCTGGCGACAGATACAAATCACTCGACGCCATTTTGTAATCCGAAATCTCTGCGCGGCGATCTCGACAACGTTGTGTTGAAAGCTCTGCGCAAGGAACGCGAACGGCGATACGCCTCAGTGCTGGAACTCTCTGAAGACATTCGTCGACATCTCGCGGGACTGCCCGTGACTGCGCGGCCGGATACGTTCACCTATCGCGCCGGAAAATTCATTCAGCGACATCGCACGGGTGTGGCGGTGGCCGCGCTCGTGATTGTGGCTCTCTTGTCGGCGACGATGGTTACTTCATATCAAAGCTACGTCGCCCGGCGCGAACACGCGACGGCCCAACTCAGATCCGCGGAGCAACGCAAGCTCGCGAGTTCTTTGATTAACGAAGTCCAAACGTCATTGAAAGAAGTTCCTCACTCGTTGCCCGCACAGCGAATGCTGGCGCAAAAGTCGTTCGACTATCTAAATAATCTGGCGAAAGATGCCGGCGACGATCCGCAATTCCTGGGAGAACTTGCTGATGCATACCGTAACCTCGGCTACTTGCAGGCTTGGACGCTGCAAGATAATCCAAACGCTTTGCTGACCTTTGAACGAGCGCGCGACTTGATCCGCAAGCGGCTGGCGATCGAACCAAACAGCTACGCGGCACGGCGCGCTCTAGGCGACGTTTTGGGCAACAAAATCGAATCGCTGAATTTGATGCAGCGAACCGACGAAGTTGCGGCAACGTACGCTGAGAAGTTACCCCTCGAGCTGGATCTGGCGAATGAAGACCCGCGCAATTCGCAGCGGCTCATGTCTGCCGCCGAAACGTCCGAAAGCTACGGCGAGACGCTGCGATCGATTGAACACTATGACGAGGCCGGCGCCAAATTTCAGACGGCGATCGAGATGGGAGAGCGTGCTGTCGATCTCCTAAAAGGTGAACCCGCCAGCCCGCAGCAACAGGTCGACCTGTCGCTGATGGAAGAGAAACTGGCAGAGATGTACGAACAAATAGTTGACTTTTCACCGGCGGAAAAAATGTACCGCGAAGCGGTGGCGACTTCCTCGGCCGTACACGCGGAGCATCCTGAGATTGTTCAAGCGCTCCGCAACACAACTTCATCGCATTGGTATTTGGGAAAGCTACTCGATCGACAGGGTGACCATCAGGGCGCGCTCGACAATTACCGGGCAGCATTAAAGACGGTTTTGGATGCGACCGCAGTCGATCCGACTGTGGATCTGCCGCGTGGCGGGGAAATAAAATACAGCATCGTTGTCGGCCGCGCGCTCTGCAAGCTCAACCAAAAAGAGGAGGGCGTGAAGCTTATCCGACATGGCGTTGAACTGATGCTCAGTTTAGTGGAGTCAGAAAAAGGCAACCGAGGGGGCCAATATTGGGCAACTGAGGAATTCGGCTGGGCAGTGGAAGGATTAGCTGCGGCCGGCGTGCGAGACGAAGCAAAGACGCTTTCGCTCAAAATGATCGATTGGGCGAATGAAGCTGCTGAGAACGCGCCGCAGGACGGCGGGCCGCGTTTGCGTCTGGCTTCCATTTATGAACAGCTCGGAGATGTGTATGCGGGTTACGATGCGGACACGCATAAGATAAGCACCTCAGATCGAGCGCGCGTTGCCGAAGCACAAAGTTGGTATCGAAAGGGAATTGCATCGGTGAGCAACCTTAGCGAGGAGTTTGCAGTTTCAAAAGTAGCTGTGCAAACCCAACAGCGCCGGCTCGAAGAGAAGCAGTCTGAGTGCGCACAACGCTTTGGCTCCAAGGGTAACGGGCCTTGAGTGACGTCGGCGGCCGGTTCCAAGATCAAGAACACAACCGAGCTGGCAAACGGACGACAGCAGGCCTGTCGTCCGCCTTACGGACTCACCCAAAAACTTACTCCTTCTACCCAATGGTAAGGTGCCGGTGAGCTTTCGTCTGTCCGCTACTCGATTACTCGTGATGCTGTGGGTTCAACTTAATGATGTTGAATACCGCTCCCTGCGGATCAGCCAACACTGCGAAGCGACCAACGTTTGGAATGTCGGTGGGCGGCACATAGGTGCGCGCGCCAAGCGACGTAGCTTTCGCTACCTTTGCGTCGCAATCATCGACCGCGATGTAGATTCCCCAGTTCGGCGGCATCGGTCCCATCTGCGGTTGAATCTGCATCATGCCACCGATGTGTTCTTCGCCATTAATCCACTCGGTGTAAGGTGTCTCGGCACTATCGGTCTTCGAAGTCCAACCGAAAAGTTTGGTGTAAAAATCCTTCGCTTTTTCCGTGTCATTCGTGAGCAGCTCATTCCAGCAAAGCGAATTCAATTCACCTTTGATGCCGACTCCCGGATGCGCCTTCGGTTGCCAAATGCGAAAATGCGCGCCCGTTGGATCGGCGATTATCGCCATTCGCCCATGTTCGCCGGCATCGAATGGCCCCTGGATAATCGTGCCTCCCAACGATTGAGCCTTGGCCGCCGATTCGTCTGCGCTGGTAACGGCAATGTAAGACCCCCAATGCGTGGGTACTTCTTTTGTCTCTTCGCCTTTCGGAAACGAAGCAGCCGCAGCTTTTCCACCGATCGTATAGATCGTGTAAACCATGTCGGGTCCGATGGGATTGTCGGTCGCTTCCCAACCAAACAAGTCCGTATAAAACTTCTTGGCGCCAGGACCATCCGTGGTCATCAATTCGATCCAACAGAAACTTCCGGGTTTATTTTCAATTTGAGTTTGAGTTGCAGTATCGCTCATGATTTTTCTCCTGCTTAAGATTTGTGGAAGCAAACTCTGTCAGCACGTGGGGGAAAACTCTAGCTGCTGGAATGGATTGAATTGTAAAGAATTATGAACTCGGTAGCGAGCGGATCAATGGGCAGGGTCAAATGATTCTCGTCGCCGCCGCACTGGGTTCTGACACGTATTCGATCTCCAGTCGCTTCGTAAACCTCCTCCAAAACGAAATCGCGCTGCTCTCACCCGAAGATGTTAGCAGCGCAATCTCGGAATCTTATGAATCACCGGAGCGATTCGTAAGATGGCAGCCTAAACTCGTCAGCCCAAGCTGCCAATTTGTATTCCGACAAGCCATCGGCGGTCGACGCTCACCGGTCAGCACGCGATTCGCTTCAGTTAATCTCGCTTCCCTTGCGGGCCGCAAAACCTGTTTCCACGAATCTCACATCAACTCTGGCCGAAACCACAATCAACGTGGTGCCGTTAGGTAGTTTTTTGAGGTGGCTGTCCTCCACCGCCGGTTACGTTCCCGGCAACGAGGCTCAGATTTCTCTGAGCGACATAGCTCGCCACAAGCGGGTCCTCTCTCGTGGTTGCTACCCGTTTTTATCCGGGCGCTCAGAAAACCTTTCGGTCTTCCTAGCAAGCCTTTCGGCTTCAACTAAGGGCGTCAATAGCAAGTGCAAACCGCTCTGCCTTTACTCTCTCCCAGAGCCTCGCGACTCCGTTCGCCGATCCCTTCGTCGGTCTCGATGGCCGTGACCTTCGTGACGGTGTGCTTTATACCGAAATCCAATTTTGAAAGCAAACTTTTCTCATTTTTTGTGTGTTTTATTTTTTTTCTGATTCACATTCTGTCGAAATTTTCGCCGCACGATCATTTACGTTTCTCAAGCAAAGTGGGTGTACAATACGCGTAACCCGGTTGATCTCGCGTTCTTAAGGAGAAATCAATGAAGATCGTCACCTCGAAACTCGCTCTTATTCTATTTCTGATTTCTCTCACAGCTTCTGCGCCTCGATCGCAACAGACTACAACCACTGCATCGCCATCGCCGTCGCAATCGCCCGCCGCTATTGGGTTGCCTGCGCCTCCGCCGGAACAAAAGGCTTATGACGAAGCGCGGCGGATTAAAGATCCGGAAAAGAAAATTGAAGCGCTGGAAAAGGTCGCCAAGGATTTCCCAGATCGATTTCAATCTATGCAAGCGCGCAACGACGTACTGGACACGTTGATCAAGAACTTTCCGACGCAAACTGATCGAATTCGCGCCGCCGCCGAAAACTATATGCACCCTCCGTCAGGCATCGTCATGACTGGCCCAGCAGGCGGTCTGATGGTCTCGATGAAACTGATGGATGCAGGAATCATGCTCGATTGGGCCGAGGAGCTTGCCAAGAAGGGTGAAACCCAATACGAAGAGGACGCAGCGAAGAACCTCAAGCGGCAGCGGGCTCGTTACGAGGACACGTTGGGGCGCATTTACCTCAAGCAAGGAAAAAACAAACTGGCCGAGACTAATCTGAAGCGCGCTCTAAAGGACGAACCCGAGCTGGCCTCCTCGCTGCTTGGTCTCGGTCAAATCTCAGAGCACAAGGGCGATCACAAAACCGCCATCGAGTATTTCACTTCAGCCGCAGTCAAGGCTCCGCTGAAAAAAGCTGATCGTCAACTGATGGAATCAGCGTATCGCGCCACCCACAACAACTCTTTGAACGGCTTGGATGACCTACTTGACGCGAAGTATCGAAAGCTCAACGCCGCGCTGCATTTTGACCACTATCAACCATCACCCAAACGCACGAGCCGCACCGCGCTGGCTGAATTGTTCACCGG
>DASQYL010000492.1:0-5745 GCA_035639235.1 Pyrinomonadaceae bacterium
CAAGATGCTCTCGAGCGTCTCCTCGAGATACTTTTCCGAGTTGTAGCAACAGAGATTGATGCTGACGACAGGCATCTGCCCCGAACTCTCAACCAAAATCATAATCCTCGAATGATACCGGATGTTCGTCCTGATCATCCATGTGCCATGCCGGCGCCGGCATGTTTATGACGAAAGCGGCTTTATCGCCGATGTTTTGCAGCGCCGACGGCACGCCCGCCGGAACTTGAACCGTGGCAAAGTCATGATCCTCGCCGCTGTAATATTCTTCGTAACCTCCGTCCTGCCGCGCCACAATCCGGATGTTGCCGCTAATGCACGTGAACAGGCCCCAACGTTTCAAATGCAAATGCGGACCTTTGATTTCACGGGGCGCCACCACAGTCGCGTAAACCTGTTGTGGATGTTGCTCTGACGCGATGATTCCGTCGTGCACGTTGAATATCGGCACCAGCCAACCATTCGGTCGATTGTGACGGTTCTTCGTGATGATTTTAGGGTGCGGTTGGACCAACAGCGGCATCAACGATTCTCCTTCTGCACAAATGTCTGTATTTTCCCAATAACGCAATCGACATCCGCATCGGTCATTTCATAATAGAGGGGCAGGGTCAAAATCTCTTCAAAAACTTGCTCAGTCACGGGCAGCGACGCGCGGCTATCAGCAAACAGCGGTTGGATGTGGTTCGGAATGTAGTGTACCCCGGTACCAATCCCCGCTTCTTTGAGAAATTGCATCATGGCGTCACGCCGGCCGTTAAGAACTCGGACGATATAAAAGAACGGAAACATTTCATCTAAGTCGTGTTTTATTAAGGCAAGACCGGGCAAACCCGCGAATGCGCGATCGTAAAGTTCGACTATCTGCGTTTTCCGTTTCTTGAACACGTCGAAGCGCTTGAGTTGTTCCAGCCCAATCGCCGCATTGACATTGCTGAGATGATACCGATAACCAATGGTAACGACTTCATAGAACCAATTGCGTTCGTTCCGGTAACGACTCCAAGTATCGTTATCGATTCCCAGAATTCGTTTCGGGGTTATCCGCGCGGCAATCTCATCGTTATTAGTAACGACCGCTCCCCCCTCACCGCAAGTAATGTTTTTGATCGGATCGAAACTAAAGCAGGTCACATCACCTACCGTTCCAATTTGGCGGCCTTTGTAGGTTGAGCCAAAAGCATGGGCCGCATCTTCGACTACCCAAATGCCGTGGTCTTTGGCTAACGCCATCAGCTCATCCATCTCACAGGCCAGACCACCATAATGAACCGGCATGATCGCGCGAGTTCGCGGCGTCACGCGACCAAAGGCATCGTTGAGATCGATATTCAGTGTTTCAGCGGCGATGTCGCAAAACACAGGTCGAGCCCCAACGGCCATGATTGCCTGAAGCGACGCAGCAAAAGTCAACGAAGGGACGATGACTTCATCACCCGGTACCAAACCGACAGCCGCCAATGCCAGATGCAAAGCGGAGGTTCCCGTATTGACTGCAATGACATGTTTGGCCCCGAGGAATTCGCGCAATCGCTCTTCAAATTCCTTAGTCGTTGAGCCCATGCCCAACCAACGGGTGTCGAACACCTGCTGCACGGCTTTCAACTCTTCGGGACCGAGATAGGGGCGTTGAACCGGGATCATTATTCCTCCTTTATTCCAAAATGATTAGCGCCGGGACAATCAATCGCCGAGGGAATAAAAGCGTAAGACAAATCCTGGCGATGATATTTGAAACCTGTCTGCTCAAGCGCTTGCCGGTAATCTGAAGCGACCATCCGGTGTCGTCCCGAAGCATCCGCCCGGCCGCGCACGGCGGTCCGCAAAATAGTCTTCCAGTAAAGAGCCTGGCCCAGCGAATATTCTGGTTCGATCTGTTCGCAGGTAATCATTACCACTCCGCCCGCGCGCAATTGAGTACGGCACTTCTGGAGCATCGCGCGTGGATCGGAGAACATATAAAGCGCCTGGCAGAACACAATTAGATCGAACCGATCGCTTTCAGCAATGCTGCTGAAGTCTCCGACTACTGCATCTATTTTGTCTGGGCTCCCGCCGAATTGCTCGATAACTCGCGGCGCGTACTCTTCAATTCGATGACGCGAATAATCCACTGCTCGCACAGCAGTTACCTGCGACAGTCGCGACAGTATGGCCGATGTCCAACAAACGCCGGCTCCAACATCGAGGACTCGTCCGCCGCTCCAATTTAGATTTGAGCATAAGAAGTCAACGGCATCCGCAAAGCCTCGCTCCAAATTCGTCTCTTCTCTAAGCCAGCGCAACAATCGAGGGTCGTCAACCGATTGCACCGCATAAGGTTTGTTCTTCTCATTCGCGGCATCGTTCCAGTAGTCCTGGTAGTCGTGCGTCATAGTCTCCCCAGCCTTTCTAACCTTTGGATGTTACCGGCGATAAACGCCCGTTCGCGATCTACGCAGCGTAATAGAAACGATCGATCGATTAAATTATGCGTTGGGAAATTTACTATGTGACGAGCAACGTATTCGGCGATTGGGCACGAACCGTTTATATAACCTATCTGCTCGAGGCCCGTATCGCGCCCGTGCGCTATGCTGGTAAACCAAACGGCGAGATCAAAGTGCTTCTTAAATCGATCCAGAAACCGTTCGCGGTCCTTAACCAGGAATGAATATCGCAGGAAGGCGTGGTTAGCAGCGTCTTTTTCTAAACAGCCTCCCAACCACTTAATTCGATTTTCGAGATCGACCCCAATCGCCCGGCGATGTTCCAGGTTATCTCCGAGCCGCTCTAATTGTGAGAGGCCCAATCGCGCCTGCCAGGACGAGAGTCTGGCCGGGTAAGGATAGTCGGTCGGTTTTTCTAAACTCAATTCATCGGCAAAAGAGAAGAAGAGTCCCAACCTATTGGCGGCCCACATCAGATTCCTTCCCAGCCAATAACTCTTAGGTCTTAACAATACGTATTGCGTGACAAGAGTACGAAGCATTTTACGAATCTGAGAAGTAGACAGAAAGGCAGCCTGGTCCTTTATGGCGCCGATTTTCCGGGCTATCTCTGCATCGTTGGTGGTAACAACTCCGCCTAATTGAGTGCTGATGATTTTAGTGTAGTCAGAGCTGAAGAAACCCACGTCAGACAAAAATCCCGCCGGCCGGCCATGATGACTCGCACCCAAGGCCAGCGCGGCATCCTCAATTACCGGCAGGCCGTGCTTTCGAGCGATCGCATTCAGACTGTCTATGTCGCAAAGGAGCCCGAACGTATGCTGCGCATAAAGAGCGCGCGTTCGCGGAGTGATCGCCTGTTCAACCTTACTCGGATCGATGTTGAAGGTAACCGGATCAATATCAACGAAGATCACTTTGGCACCGCGGTACCGAATCGCGTTCGGCACTACGACACACGTATAAGCCGGGATAATTACTTCATCATCCGGGCCGATTCCCAAAGCTTCCAAAATCGCGTAGAGCCCCATGCGGCCGGCCGCGAATGAAAACGCATGCGAGGTGTTTGTGGTCCGCGCAAATGCTTCCTCGTACAGCTTGATTTGCTTCTCATCCTCGAAGTCACTGTCGCGATAGCTGCAAATCGCCCGCCGCCACTCGGCCCACGACACTGTTCCCGAATAAACGTGATAGCGCCGGTGCGGCCACAGAAGTCGCGGCAAGTCACGCGCTCGCATGAGCTAATTGAAAACTCGGACTGAATGACATCATAGTCGCGGGCGAAACTCGCTGAAAATGAAAGTCTCGGATCGCCCGTCCGAGCTCCGTCCTTTTCGCAAAAGGCACCGGGTGCGGCGTCCACTCCGCGACTGCCTCCAATAATCCCTGGTCGTCATACACGACCCGCCACAAACGCCGATCAAAAGTCTCAAGCGGATTCATATTCAATCCCGCCGAGCGACCGATGACGATTACCGGCAATCCAAAACAGATAGCTTCGACGGCCGAACTGGTGCCGGCAGAAACGACCAGTGTCGAGCGCCTTAATAACTGGGCCAGCGGTTGATTGTCCCACACCAACCGGTTCGCTTCTTCCCACTTCGACCCGGCGATTGAGAGCATCTTGCCAATTCCCACGTCCGGGTGAGGCTTGACACGGATTTCCGAAAACAGGCCACGCAAACCGGGAAGTGCCTCGACTACGCATTGCAAAATCGCTAACGACTCGCGAATTGAAACTGTTAATAAAACTGTGAGACAGGACGGCTCAGACTCCACTTGATATTCGTCATCGTCATAAAGATGGGCGTAGCGAAGCGCGGGCACCGTTCGATAACTGCCCGCCAAGTCATATTCACGAGTGCCGTCGCGCATTGCTTCTCCGCAAACCCAATTTTGCTTTGGCGAGACTCCGACTTCGACTTCAGTAGTCGTGCAATATTGGCTGAGGAGGTTCGGAACCCAATCGTATTGACGGACGGCGATTGTCTGACTCTGTTGATTGGCTCGTCTGAAGCCAATCACTGTGGCCTTGTCGGGTGGCTGATTCTCGTACCACATAATTAACCATTGCGGACGAATCCCTGCGTTGGCTATCCGCAGAGGCGCCTTGGTAAGAACAACCGGTACTAATCCGCCGAGTGCAAACCGAAATTTTAGTGTTCGCGTCATAGGATTTGCATCAACGCCGCAAAAACGATCAAGGTAGTCAGACCTGGTGAAGATGTGACGCAGACAAGTCCCAGCGGCCGCTATGACATCCGTGAAGTGAGTAAACTGTTCGAACAACACAAACGGTGTGCTGCTGAGTTTGATGCGGCGATAAATGCTAGCCAACCGGATGAAAGGTATTGCCGTCAAGGTCGGATACTCTGCTACTGAAAAGCCTTGTTCGCGGTACCATTCGATTAATCCTGGAAAATAGCGATCTTTGAAAACTCCGTCCTCCGAAATATCGGCGTCATGCACAAACCCAGCCACCATTAGATCGATTCCTGTCAGGGTCTGTTCATACCGCCGGCCGAGTATGACTCTGGCAAGTACCATTCGAATTAATAGCTGAAAGAATCTCCAGAACGTCCCGGCAATCGCCTTGCCGTCAAAATAGAGTTGGCGAATCCACATTCGCCAGTGGCCCAAACAGCGAAACTCCGCAGTGTCTGAAGCGAACTCGCGCAGCGCACGACAGAGCCCGAGTGATTTGGTAATGACGATAAAGTCGCCTTTGTGATCTCTGATCAACTTATTGAGCACAAACAACCACGAAATATGCAGAAGCAGATCGCTGCTATAGGGATTCTTGTAAAGCGGCGACAAGAGCCATTGCTCTGTTACTTTGTTTCTGAGGTTCCTATCAACCCAGGCAACAAAATCTTTGCGCAATTCGACAACTGCTGCCTGAAATTCCGCGGGCGAAACCGCTGGCCGCAATCCCGGCTGAAGGCTTGACTTACAGCGCTCGTAAATTTCTGAATCGTCATCGGCATATATCCAACCGCCATTGAGTTGCTTACATCGATCGAGACAATCGGGATGCGCCACTACAATATTCATGAGAAGAACGTACCAAAAAAAGAGGCGGCTGCTTATCTTGTCAAAGGAACGAAAATTTAGATCGCCGATGCGTCAACCTGGAGAATGACCTTCAGGTATTCTCGGGCGCGGGCCAACGCCCAGGCTTCGCGAAATTCGTGAAGCGGCAAAATCCTCTCCATAAACCGGGTCGTATCAATCAGCGGCAAGGTCGCGAGCGCTCCTTTGAAATCGTCGCTGGTACTACCGACTGACCCGACCACGGTCTTGTCATAACCGACGA
>DASQYL010000493.1:0-3201 GCA_035639235.1 Pyrinomonadaceae bacterium
ATCCGCGCAGGAACGTGTGCCATTCGCCTTCGAGTTGAATTGAATGAAAGCCGCCCTCAAGACCCACGTAGAGATCGGCCTCTAAATTTTGTTCGACGAGAATGTCGCGCACAGCCTGCGCTCGCATCCGCGCGCCAGTCATCAACTGCCAATCGTTAAGCGGCATTGCCGGCGCGTCAGTCTGCACCTTGCGCGCGACTACATTCACGTCGGACCAGCCTGGATCCATTTCTGCAACGCGCGCGACACTGGCGCGCACGGCCATGATCTTCGCGGCGCGGTCTGAACCCAAAGCAATTCGTTCGATCCTCGATTTCGGCGATGCGGTTGACATTGGTTGCTGGCGGTTGTTGTAATCGAATCAAGTTAAGAGTACAAGCGCTTTGTGTCAGAACCGGGAGCGGTAGCGAGCGACCGGATCACGAAGCACCATGAATTTCAAACAGAACGTCCTCTTGATCCGGTCGCTACCGCTCACGGTTCTGACACAATGCAGTCAGTGAGTAAACCATGTCAGTCTCAGAATTAATTTACGATTGGAACAAAGTCCAGCCCCAACTGCAGAAGCCTGCTCGTCACATTGGCTTTGATGATGAGACGCTGCGCGACGGCCTGCAATCGCCGTCCGTTTGCGAGCCTTCGGTTGAGAAGAAAATCGAGTTGCTTCATCTAATGGAGACGCTCGGCATCGACACTGCGGACATCGGTTTGCCTGGCGCCGGCGGAACTCACGCAGCCAGCGTCGAGATGATGGCGCGCGAGATTGCCAATCAGAAGCTAAAGATTCGTCCAAATTGCGCGGCCCGAACTCACAAGAACGACATCATTCCGATCGCCGAGATTTCACAACGCGCCGGAATTCCGATCGAAGCCTGCACGTTCATCGGTTCGTCGCCGATTCGATTCTTTGCCGAAGAGTGGACTCTCGACAAGCTGCTTAAACTCACCGAAGAGGCGGTCACGTTCGCAGTGAACGAAGGATTGCCGGTCATGTTCGTTACCGAAGACACGACGCGCGCCGACCCGGAAACGATTCGCGCGCTTTACACGACGGCAATTCACTGTGGCGCCCGCGCGGTTTGTGTCTGCGACACAGTCGGACACGCAACGCCGGACGGCGCCCGCGAAGTTGTCAGATTCGTGCGCGCAATCGTCGATGAACAGGGCGAAAAAGTCCGACTCGATTGGCACGGTCATCAGGATCGTGGATTGGGTGTAATCAATTCGATTGCGGCGATCGAGGGCGGCGCCAATCAAGTTCATGGCTCGGCGCTGGGCATGGGCGAGCGCGTCGGCAATACGCCGCTGGACCAGTTGCTCGTGAATTTGAAGCTGCTCGGCTGGATTGAGAATGATCTGACGCGGCTGCGCGACTACTGCGAGAAAGCAGCCGAAGCTTGCCGCTGGTCCATTCCTCTGAATTATCCGGTGTTTGGCAAAGACGCCTTTCGCACTGCGACCGGCGTTCACGCGGCAGCCGTGATCAAGAGTTACCGCAAAGGTGATCGAGAATTGGCCGATCTGATTTACTCAGGCGTACCGGCGGGCCAGTTTGGCTTGCAGCAGATTATCGAGATTGGCCCGATGAGCGGCAAATCAAACGTGATCTTTTGGCTCGAGACTCGGGGTTTTGAAGTTACGGACGATCGTGTGACCAGAATCTATGAACGCGCCAAACAAGCTTCCGCGGTGCTGCCCGAAGAAGAAATCAACGGTCTCCTCTAAAATAAAAAGCGCGAGCAAACTCCGCTCGCGAAAACAATTCCGCCTGGCCAGTAAGACTTGTCAATACAACTGAAAGTTGTATTCGACAAGCATTGCGACGGATAGCGGTCGGCCGTCTCGTTCGAGGGGTTCAAAACGAATCTGATATGCAGCTTTGATCGCGTTCTCAGTCAATCCATACGGCAGGCTGCTCACCCAACAGACGTCACGCACCTTGCCCGATGAGTGGAAGACAGCGCGAAGCAGGACGGTGCCGGAGATTTCGTGTCGTCGTGCCTCCTCGGTGTACTCAGGCTGTGGTTTGTCTTTGATTCTTGGTCCGCCAGCGTTGATTCCTGGGCCGCCACCCTTTGATACGATGACGTCAGGATATTTCTCTTTGCACTTCTGAGCGAAAGCAGTCGAAGCGATGCATAACATCAGAATGTAGCCAAGTATCGAGAGATGTATCTTCAATGCTGGCGTCGTATTGGAGTGTCGACTAGTTGATCGGAATTGTAATCGTTGTCGATCCGGCTTTGCCTGGAGGGAATCGCTTCTGTCGCGCGATGCGTAACGCCGTCGGATCATTGCCTGTCGCTTGAGTCACCCTGCCATTTTCATCATAAGTGACCTGGACAGTGACTTTTCTGGATGCATTAGCCGGCGGCTGCGGAGTCGCTGAAGCTATGGAGTTTGCCGGAGTAGTCGAGGCAGCTTCCGATGATTTCGCTTTCAGTCGCGCCTCTTCGCGCGCGCGCGCTTCCCGCTCGCGTCTGGCGGCGTCCGCTGCGTCTGTGCTTGCGCTGGACGAATTGGCTTCCTCGGGTGATTGAGTTGAATTTGCGGAAGCCGCCTCGTCAGTACCGGATGCAGGTTGTGAGGCGGTGGGTGAAGACTCGGTCGGCGTCTGCGAGGTTTGGTTAGCTGCCTTCGCCGCTCTACCTTTTGCATACCACGGCACCGCGATGGCAGCGACGACGAGAATCAGCGCCGCAAAAATCGCCGCGACCTTCAATGGCGCAGACGCGAATCTCGACGATTTTTGGACCGACGCCAGAAACGCATCGTTAACAGGCTTGATGACTGGCCGCTGCGAAGCTTCCGGCAGTGAGTCTTTGACATCGTGGTTTGCAATAACAGCGATCGTTTTCGTGTCGGCCTTAGGAGTCTTCGACAATTCAGCGGTCACTTGATCCTTAACCTGATGAGCCGCGGCGGGCACTTCGATCGTCGCCGTCTCATCGAGCATGGCAACTGTGTTTTTGGCAGTGACGTGCGCGGGGGCGGGCTGTTCGACTGCCGTCAACACCTCCGGCTCTGATTTCTGTTCCAGCGGTTGCAGCGCTACCGATTCGACCTTCTGCGAAAACGGATTGCGCGGCTTGACACCTTCGTCCATTCGCCGCAGGCCCTCGAGTACGACCGATGTCCACGGTTGGTTAATCGTGTGAGCCGGCGCCTCGTACGAACTACTAAAATTAAAACTGGCGTTGG
>DASQYL010000494.1:0-37698 GCA_035639235.1 Pyrinomonadaceae bacterium
GATCATGAAGACATTATTCATATCTACATAGCCAAGCGACTTCGCCACGGGAATTAGATTCATCACATCATGAAGGTCAGCGCCGCCAAACTCCTCCCGCCCTTCACCGCCGTCTATTCCGCGATACTGCGAGCCGATAACGACAAAGCCGTTTGAGACATAGCGGTAGTAGCCGAACTGGGCCCAGGGAGTCAGCTTGCCGAGGTCGCCGTTACCGCCGTGATTGACGATGATGAGCGGCAGCTTTTTACCATCGGTGTTCTTCGGCTTCCAGATGAAACCGACCACCTTCAGGCCGTCGCTCATGTATTTAATACGTCGGCACTCAAATCCCGCATAATTCTGCTCCCGTTCGAACTCTTCTTTGTCAAGCAGGTGCGTGGTGAGATTGGCAGGCATCTCCATTTTGAAGCCTGCGCGTTTGGCATTCGCGACTTCATCCGCGAAGGTTCGTTTTGACGATTCCACATACTGGTCGTATGTGGCTACTGTGTTTGGCGCACAAGGTATTTGTTCGACGATCGCGCCATCACGGTTAACATCGCTTTGTGCTGCGACGTTAAAGGCGCAAAAGAACACGAGAGTGATCGGCAGCAGGTAATTCGCCGCAAACGCAGAATTGCCGTGGCGGCGCGATTTCAATTCAAGCATCGCCGGACCGATCATGATGCGAAACACGCCCCCGCCACTCGCGTCCACGGATTTGCTCGGCGGCGCATGCAGCTGCGATTGGCGAAACGCTGACGCAAGTCTGCCCAGACGAATCCCCTCCTCCGTCCTTATCTAGGAATTTCTTCAACTCAATGCAGATCATCACGTTCGCGAAACTCAACCGGCGACCTTACGAGAGCCACTCAATACTAAGCACCGGAGTTAGCTCAATGCCATTGGGCGCAACGCCATGTTGCCCGTGGACTTGATTGAAGAAGCCGATGCCGGTGATGCGCACGCGCCAGCTGCCGCCAGTATAAACTGGCCCCGGCTTGAGCCTTTCCTCAACTTCTTTGCGCACCGTGGCGATCTGTTTCGCCCAACGGCTTCCCGGGTCCACATGTTGCGGATCGACAGAGTTCGCGATTATTGTGCGGCCTGTCTCACCCTGAAGATCGAGGTGGTAACTTCCGCTCATCTGCAACTTGTGAGCAACAATCACAGCCTCGACTTCATAGATGGTTCTTTCCACGCCTTCGGCCCGGCGATCCTGATAGGCGGGATAGACTTTAGTCGGATCCTTCATATCTGCAGGGCGGTGTTTCGCAGCAAGTTTCTCGATGGTTATTTGTACAGGCTTCTCTTCCACGAGTTCGGCATCAGGATCGGCGCCAGTTCGCACCTTCCAGCGAAAAACGGGCGCCCGAGCCTTCGTCTGCGGCGAGCCGCCGCGGGCGGGAAGTACGGGCGTATCCGCCGGCCGTTTCGCGAGCTCTTTGATCTTACCCTCTGGATCGGGCAAAAAACCTGCGTTCACCAAGAACTCCAGGTTCTTTTGAGCGGTCTCCTGTTCGCCGGTGGCGATTGACTGTAGTATTAAACTGGACTCGAACTTCTGGCGCTCGAGTTTCGAGCTGGTCTCGAACTTTTGCTTTTCGAGTTTTCGGCTCGCGTCGAATTTATCGCGCTCAAGCCTGCGATTGGCGCGCCCAGTAAGGAAGACAGTGATGACTGTTACCAGTCCAGTAACAATCGCAACCAGTATTGGGACCCAAACATTGGCAGAATTTCCCATCTCGCTCCTCTAGTGCGGCATCGCCGGACCAATGATGATGCGAAAGTCGCCGCCCGTGGCTCCGGTCCATCGATTTGTTGGGTTACACCGTTCGCCAAAAGACCATGCGACTTCACCGGTGTACGAACAGCGTCGCCACCAGTACAACAAGAAGCGCAACGGTTGTGACCTGCGAGAACAACTTTGCCAGCCCCCGCAATTGAAAGAACCGTGTGAGCCAGATTACGAGAACCGCGACGAAATAAAGGAGGTCATCCCAATGGACGTCACCGTGAAACCAACGGCCAAGCTGAATTACAAAGAGCGCCGCAGTAACGATAGATGCCCAAAGAGCGAACCTCCGGTCATCCGCGTCATCGGAAGCCTTCTTGATTTCACTGTTCTCCATTACACCGAAATGCAGCCGAACGGCGGTGTTGACCGAGCTACGGCGTTACCGAGCAGCTGCGCCGGACCAATGATGATGCGAAACATGCTGCCCGTGGCTCAGGTCCAACAATTTGTTGTACGCGCACTAGGCCGAATTCGTTTTCGGTTTTTCCAAGTCGGCCATCGCGTAACGCATTACGCCGATATCGTCCACACGGACCTCGTAAGTAATTTGAAAAGCGCCGCCAGCAGATGGAGGAGGCCCGACAAAAGTCGCGTTTTCGACAGCGCCTTCGCGGCCGTCCGTTCGGGATCTTACACGGTCGCCGACTTTGAAAAGGAACGGGTAGTTAGCGATAGCATTTTCGTCAGTCAAATGAATAGTTACGTCGTCCATATTAAGATAACCTTTCAGCAGCGGCGTTACTTTGTTTCTTTCTTGATGTGTTTGAGAGCATCAACGAACACGTCTTTTTCAGGTTTCGACCATCGCATTTGCCCTTTGTGCTGCGAAAGAAAAACTGGGGTTTCGCTTACGTGTCGTTTGCCCTCGACTGTTTCTATTTTGTACAGATACCCGCCAACGTATTCGACGCTGTATTGATAGGGAATGTTCTCGTTAGTGGTGGTCGTGGTTGTGCCATGGTAGGTCCCGGTTGTGGTAACCACGCCTCCGGTCCCAACCGATGTTCCGTTGACAGTCCCTGACTGTTGACTAACCGTCGTCTTCGGAACTGTGATTTCCGTTTTGACATCTTGCCATTTTTCCGTCCATGAGAAGATGTAATCCGCTACCTTCGGGTCTGTCGTTATGCAGATGTTTTTGAAGTCTTTCTTACCCTCCTTTAGCCACCAGTTTAGCTGCTCATTACTGAGACGGCTGAGTACCTGTGCCTGCGGATTGTCCCAGGCGTAATTGATAACGAACACGCGAGTACGGCATTGTTCTTGAGAGTAGGCTAACGTGGCGGCAAGAAAAATACACGCAAGAACCAATGGGGTTCTCTTCATCACAGACTCTCCTTTCGGGCGTGGTAAGCGCACAACTATGGATTATACCCAACCGTTGGGCATAAGAACTCGATACGGATTCTCATACCCACCACAGATATTTATAAATCTCAAAAATCCTCACGCGTAAAATAAAAGCAAGACTCCTGCGATGGAGGTTCCTCGCTGGCCGCCATCGCGCGGAGGAGTCGTATGCTTCGGACCCTCACCCAACCTCTCCCAGAGGGAGAGGAGCTTGAGAGCACATGCCTTGACCTTAAGGCGTTGGCGGTGGGCCGCCGCCGGCGGCTTTCGCCGTTGGTTTCTTACGTTCGCTGGTGCGGGTGCCGCCGCACAATTCGTACTCGCTGCTGTCGGGGCCGTATTGCGCCTCGACCGCCGAAAGGATGCGCCGGCTCATTTCGCCCAGACTGGCTTCGGCTGTTTCCAGATCGTTTTGCAGATCGTCGAGCGCCGCTACCGCCTCGTTATAGCTCGCCAATTTTTGTCTGAACGAAGTCACCGCCGCGTCGAACATGGGGCGCGTCAGGGCTGGGCCGAAGTTCGGGGGCGGAGTGATCGAGTTGAGTCCGGCAAGTCTCTGCTGAGCAGTTTCCAGGACTTGAGAAGTCCTTCTTTTTCTGGCCATTTCTGTGTCCTCCTTTGGACCGATGAAGGGTCGCAGGAGACCCAAAAGAAGTCGCGAGGCCAAAAACGATGGGCGCAGTATATTCAAGGCTTGCAAAAGATCAAGCAAATTCAAGGCAGGCGTCGGGAGCCGGGAATCAGGGGCCGGGGCCGGAAAACGGAAGTTTGCGATTTTGCTGAGGAGAGTTAAAGGTTTGGTCGATCAGGTTCAAGGTTGAGTCGCTCAGGTTCAAGGTTTAGGCGCTCAGGTTCAAGGCTGAGTCGATCAGGTTGAAGGTTGACTAGATCGGATTGAAGTTCGAGTCGATCAAGTTCGAGTTTTGGTCGATTAGGTTGAAGTTGAGTCAATCAGGTTCGAGTCCTGGTCAATTAAGTTTGAATCTTAATTGAATCAACTTCAGGCCGGGTCGCCTAACTTGCAGTTTCGTTCGGTCAGGTTTGAATCTTCGAGACTCCATTGAAAGCTCAAGAGGTCGGTTTCAATGTCTGACTAATCAAACTGAAAGTTTGCTTCGCCGACTTGAGGCCGGAGTAAATGAGATTCGAAAGCCAGTCATCCAGACCAGGCTCAGCGGTTTACTCCAACGCTCTGTTCGAGAGTTGGCCGCAATCTCAGGAACGCATCGCCAGGACGACCACTGACAAGAGCGCGCCTAACAAAGCCGCCGCAACGTAGGCGACAGCAAAACCCAAAATGATCAGAAGTCCCTTTGCGCCGCGCGTCTTTAGAAGATAGTAGGAGATGACGATTGGCCACGCCAGATAGAGAAACAAGCCGACGTCGTAAACCGACAGGACCCCGCGCCCGTGCCTGTCCTTTTGCAACCACCAGCCGATGGCCCAGAGCATTCCGATAGAATGTATCGGCGTAATACCGCCGGGAGCTGGAAGTTGCGCGCCGAGAAACGCGCCGTGGGCGAACTCAGTTACGACGATAAATAAGAGCAGCAGCGGAGCGGGCGATAACATTCGTGAGAGAACAATTGCCATAAGTTAAAACAAAGATGACGACGAAGGTTGAGTCACCACGGTCGCGCGGCCTCCAACTCAACACTCAAAACTCTTCACAGTTCTCATTGTGGGTCGCGACAAACAATTTCTTCGATGGCGCCGACATCGCACACGTATGACGCGATTGACAGTAGGAATGCAAGCCAAAATAGGACGCCGTGAGATGCGATGCCGCGATCAATACCAGAGACAGAACCTTCCAACGGACTCCTCTGATGAACGTCACCGTAGTTAGGTAGAGCGGAAATTGCGCAAAGAGAAGAAAAACCCCCAAGCCGTCCCAACTCGTTCGTTCTGTAATTAAACTTCCGTAAGGAAACACAATGAACATTGGGGTCATGCAATGACACGCCCCGCCCGCCATTCCAGCACCGATTAAGAGAACGAGCGACCCGACCACGCTCAACAGGAGGAGGACGAGTAGTAGCACGAGTCGTTTCATCTATGTCTTGCGACAAAAAAGCCATCGAGCGATTTGTCGCGCCGCGCGCCAAAATTAAGGGCTGACCAAAATCATTTGGCTCGTTTCAAATAGAGAGTAACGGTCCCGCTGCGCAGATTGCCCTGAAAGGATGTTGTTGGCGTTTCGGTCACAGTTACGAGTTCCCACCCTTCACCGCCATCCGCGGTGAGTCTCGCCGTGGCCTCCTGCCAAGTGCTGAAGTTCCAAACATGATACTCCCAGTTGACTCTGCCCTCGTTCTGTTTCTGAGCGTAGATCGTCAATCCAAGCAACAGTGACAAGATGATTGCGGCTGCAAGCAGAATGGTTTTCGTATTCATAAAATCTCCTTCTCTTTCAACGCTCTAACTTCATTAGTCGTCGCCGGGCTTTGGAGCAGCGGGCGATGGTTAGCGGTTCAATGGTGAATGACGACTGGCGTTTTTACGGGCACGGCGTCGAACAATTCACGCATGTTTTCGTTGTCGAGCGCGACGCAGCCCCAGGTCCAATCGCTTTGTGACCCGTTGCCGTGAATGTATATCTCGCCGCCGAGAGAGGTGTGTTGCGGCGGCGTAACCCGCCGGCGAATCGCGTCGACGATTTGATCGTGCTGTGCTCGCGTAATGAGACCGTCGCGCAGCCCCCGCTCGGCGTCTGCTATGTTGGGATAGCTGATGCCGAGCGATAGATAAAACTGGCTGTGTTCGTTCTTAGTGAAAATATAGAACTCGCCTTCAGGTGTGCGACGATCGCCCTCTTTGACTTTGTCGTTAACGGGATCGGTTCCCAGGCCGACGCGGTACACCCGCACCAATTTGTTATTGTCGTAAAGCATCAGCCGGCGGCGTGATTTCCAGACGACGATCTTCGGATTCGTCAGCGGAAGTTTGAGAGGGATCTTGTTGACGGAAAACTCGTCCGCGTTTGGCCTTGCCGTGAAACCTGCGAGCGATTTCGCATGTGTCGGCGCAGCCACTTCGCCGCACGAATAAGTAAGCGCGACGAAGGCCGCGAAGAAGAACGTCAGGATATGGGAACGCGCAAGAGTCATTTCACAAGTCAGCGGCTAACGTCTGACCTGGCGAGCCCGCGCACAAATCGTGATTGCGGCGATGCGCTCGACAACGAAGCCATCAACTTGGTTGCACGCCGTCAATGCCCGGCTTCCGCAACACGTTTAAGACATTCAGAGTAGTGACTCAGAAAATCATCACGCAATTCTCGGAATTGCTTGACAGTTTCAAATCTGCGGTTGTTCGCAAAGACAGCTTTCGATTGATTAAGAAAGTATACCGTCACAACCAGGTGAACCGAATCATAGAAGAGAACGTGGACCGCGACCTGGCCGCCGACATCGATTTTTTCCCGATCGAATCCGTAGTCCTCAAAGCCGTTGAATAGCCTCTTGTCGGTAAAGACCATGGCCGTGGCTTCTTTGATCGTGGCGTAGTGTTGCTTTTCGTTAATGAGTATCTCTTTGTCTTGCAGGTAACTAGCCGGATCGGACTGTTCGATCTTTACGTTCGCGAAAAAATAAGGAAGGTCGGGATATCCAGACATCACCCGATAACCATCAAGCACCGAGACCCTCTTCTTGCCGTCGTCTGTGGTTACCTCACGATAGTTGTCGCCTGCCGTCCGGCGAGTAACTTCCTTAATCTTCAAACCGCCGGGAACCTTGCAGGCTGTGTAAGGCTTGAGTGGATCAGTGCTGGCAGTTTGAGCGTGAACAGCAAGCGAAGATAGCAGTAGGGCAAGTGCCACGATAGATATTTTAAATAAGCGAAGAATCATAAGAGCATCCAACGTCAGAGTTGGCCGGGCGAAGCCAATACTATTTCGTTCAGGGTTGAAATTAGCAGGACGGGCATCTGTCGCTTCAATCAAAGCGCGCGGCACATCTCGCCTTCCCAGGGGTTGTCGAGCGCGCGGCGAATGCTGTCGCGGATTTCGGCAAAGTTCCAATCGCGTCTTTGCCAAATCGTACCGTCGGTGAATTCGATGCGATTGATGATGACCCTTTCCTGGATTTGATCCGATGATCTATTTCCGGAAGCATTCACGACCGGCGTTGGCCCAAGCAGACTGAAACCTTGCAGGTCCGCATCTTTATCGCGTTTGATCTTCACGCCGCAAAGAAACTGCCGCCGGGTCGTGAAGCTATTCGGCTGCGCCGTGACGAATTGATATTCCCAAAAAACTACGTCGATTGGTTTACTACCGCCGTTATGAATTCGCATGACATAGGAATATTTGTCGGGCGATTCGGGTTTGGTGTTGCGCGCCTGCTGCACCGCTTTCTCCATGGCGGCACTGCGGCCGTCGACCGTCATCTCGCTCGTATCGATCATGTTGGGATTGTTGACGCGTTGATTGCGCGCGACAGATTTGTTCGCGGCGGTCATCTCGGGCGCGGGCGAGGTGCTGGGCAAGTCCTGCTGTTTGCGCGCGTCGTGGATCGTCGACCATTTGTAACTGACGACTGTGACCGACTGATTGCTGGTGCCGAGTTCGAGACCCTGTCCAAAGAGCACCGCGACGAAAGTTAGAGGCAGGAATAAATTCATTTCCAAAAGCCCTCCGTTAGCTTCTCTTTATAGTCCTTCTTCGAAGCGGCGGCAAGACTCTCGGCGCGGGAAATATATGGCTTTTCTGTGCGGCCTCCACCGAGCTACAGGAACGGTCAGAGAACAAAATGAGACGGGCCTAAAACCTCACGCGCTCCTCAGGCACGCCTTGTTTGCACAAAGGGCATTTGTCGGCCGAATCATAGAACTGCTCGTCATATTCAACCAACGATTTGATCGGCACCTCGGCCACCGCACCAGGCGCCGCGGTGAATTTCACGATTGCGCCGCAGCCGATCATTGCAGCGCCAAGGTTGCGCACCAAGCCGACTGTCTCATCGATCGCTTTGCCGCTGCGAATGATGTCGTCGACGATGATGCACGGATTGATCTCCCCCTGATTCACGTACTGACGAAACGATCGTTTGCCGCCATCCTGCTCGGCCCAGTAAATCTGTTCGGCATTCAGCGCATCGCGCACGCCAAAGGCGACGGGAATCCCGCCCGAGCTGGGGCTGATGATAGCCACCTTTGGCAATTGGCTCGCGATGTCACGTTCGATACGAAAGGTGCGGCTGAGAGCGACCGCCAACACGCGCGCGGTATCGTAGTAACGAAACGCGAGCGGCATCTGGAAATAATGAGCCGTGTGCTTGCCGTTGGGATACACAAAATGGCCTTCGCGAAACGCTCCGGTACGTCGCAGAATAGCCATGATGTCTTCAGATGATGGAATTAGTTGGACCCGGGTCGCTGCCATAAGCCTCCTCAGATAAGTGATAAAGTCATGAGTACTGACGAGTGGTTGATCAGAGTTACTCAGTCTTTAGTAGTCACAACTCAGTCCTGATGCTGGCGTAGCATAACATCATTAAAAAGACTTTTCATCGAGCGAGAGTGCGCGCTCGATCAGTTTTCGTTGATCCTTTGAAAGTTCCGGCGGCAGTTCATCCAAACGAAACCATTGCGCCTGCTTGATCTCAAAGCTCGACGGCTTTGGATCGCCAATGACACGCGCGCGAAAATAAATCTCCACCTGACTGGGGGTGTGGAGAGTCCTGGCAAAAAGAAATTTCACCCGATCGATTTCTATGTTCACTTCCTCGCGCAATTCGCGCCGCAGCGCATCTTCCGGTTGCTCGCCTTTGACGATAAAACCTCCCGGCACTCCCCATCCTCTGTCGGCGCGGAAGACATGCTCCAACAGCAGGATGCGGCTGTCTTCATCGAAGAGCATCGCGGCCACGGTAACGGCGAAGTGGTTCTGGCCTAGCGTCGAGACGTGACGCCGCACGAAGTTAGGCAGTCGCCGCCAGATTCCACCCAGGAGTGTCGACATCATGAATGGTGAGAATATCATGCAGACAAGGTTTGTCTGACAGTTCAGATGCTCCTGCCGGCTTTTGGTTGAACTCTGAGCCATTCATCGTTAATATTCGCTGCGATCGGAAAAATCATGTCAGCCGAAATTACCGCCGCCAAAGACGCGACCGCGCCCGTGGTTCCTTCACCGCCGGTACCGAAACGCATCACCAACGCGCAAACGGTCTGCAACGAACGAAACGAGAAGAACAAGCTCTGTAACGGTCACCTGAAGCAGTTGAAAACCGCTGGCGAAGCGGCGGAAGTTCACTTGCGCGGCGACGATGTACTGTTCAAGTGTCATGCCTGCGGCGCGCTCTACATGGGACCACCGATGGGCCATGTGCGCGATCCCGATAAGCAGAAGAGATTTGTTGAAGCCGAATTGTCTGCGTTGTTGCAAGCCGCGGGCGGTACCCTGCCCGTCATCAAGAAAAACGACAAAGGTGTGTACGTGATTGTCGAGACTGCCGGCACTGAACCACCGCACGGTGTGCCGCCGGCCGCGGCGGTAGCGAAACGAGCAGCCCCGCCGGTGGTCGCGAAAGAAACTGCCACGACTGCAACTCAAGCAACCGCGGTTGCTGAGAAGGCAATGACTCCGCCGGCGAAAGCTGCGGCAGCGCCTAATCGATCTCTGAATCGACGCTCAACCTATGCCGGCGTAGTCGATACTGGTCCAGTCGCGGGTGAAACCAAAGAGCAGAAGATCGCGCGCTTGCAGCAAGTCGTCATTGGCGCGAAGAAGCGCGCGGAAGAGGGTGGTGGCCCAGAACCTGCAGCCGTGACGGTTGCCGATTCATCGCCGAGCGCAGACGCACATCGACCGGCCGCCGAGGCTCAAGCCGAAACGGGAGCGGCATCAGCGGCGCCGTTGAGCGTGCCGGCGGCTAATGCTTCACCAGTGGCTGGCGCGGAATCGCCGGACGAACTTGCGCCGGATGCTGTTGCTGCCGCGACGAAGCCAACCTCGACCGCGGCTCCGAGTGGCGGCGGGCCAGATCGCAGTTTGAATCGACGATCGACTTATGTCGGCGTGACCGATACCGGTCCGGTTCCCGGCGAAACACACGAACAGAAGATTGCGCGGCTGACTGAGCTCGCCGCCGCGGCCAAGCAACGCGCCGAAGGATCGGGTTAGAATAAGTTTGCATGGATGACCGAATTCAGCGTGCAACGACTCGAATGATTTTTGAGATGCGGCGGCCAAGCCGCATTTTTTTCGTCTGCGCGTTCGCCGTTTGCTTCTTTGGTTGTAATGCGAGCGTCCGTCGCAGCGGCATTCCCGCCGGAGCGCAAGCCGCATTGCAGGAAGCGATCGATGATATCGATGCCGCTCGCTACGACAAGCTTTACAACGAAGCGTCCGACGAATGGCGTGGCCAATCGTCGCTGGAAGATTCAAAAGCCACTTTGCAGAGGTTGAGTGACAAGCTTGGCAAAGCACGCACGCGGTCGCAGGAGACTGCACGCGAGGAACAAACATCAACCGGTCCGGTAGCCGGGCACTCGGTAGTTGTGATTTATCAAACGACCTTTGATCGTGGTGAAGCTATTGAAACATTTACCTTGGTAGAGCATGGTGGCCGTTGGGCGTTGGCGAAGTATTATGTGAGTTCAAGTGCGCTGAGATAAGAATTGTCCGCAGATTACACAGATGAAATTCATATGACATCAAATGTCTGCTTGAAACTTGCGATTATTTGTCATTTCTAAATCTGTGGAATCTGCGTAATCTGCGGATAAAACTCAATATGATTGATCGGTATACTCTGCCCGAAATGGGCGCGCTCTGGTCCGAAGAGACCAGGTTCCAGAAATGGCTCGATGTCGAGATCGCCGTGTGCGAAGTACATGCGGAGATGGGAACTATTCCGCGCGAGGCGCTGGAACAGATTAAGGCGCGGGCAAAATTCTCCGTTGCGCGCATCAATGAAATCGAGAAGACGACGGACCATGACGTTATCGCTTTCACGACGAACCTGGCTGAATCGATCGGCGAAGCTTCTCGCTTCGTCCATTACGGCCTGACTTCGTCAGACGTGGTCGATACCGCCAACGCGTTACTGTTACGCGATGCGTGCGACATCCTGCATAAGAAAATTGAAGCGCTGCTCGAGGTGCTCAAACGTCGCGCGTTTGAGTTCAAGCACACGCCACAGATTGGACGGACGCATGGGATTCATGCTGAGCCGACTTCATTCGGGCTAACGTTTGCGCTCTGGTATGACGAGATGAGCCGTAATCGCGAGCGTCTGACAAAGGCGCGCGCGACCGTCGCAGTCGGGAAGATTAGTGGCGCCGTCGGCGCGTTTGCTCATCTCGATCCGGAAGTCGAAGAGAAAGTCTGCGCGCGTTTGGGATTAAAAGCCGCGCCCGTTTCGACACAGATAATTCAGCGCGACAACTACGCTGAGTATCTTTGCACGCTGGGGATTATCGCGACTTCGCTCGACAAATTCGCGTTGCAAATTCGCCACTGGCAGCGAACCGAGGTGCGCGAGGCCCAGGAGAAATTCAAGCGCGGCCAGAAGGGATCGAGCGCGATGCCGCACAAGCGCAATCCGATTCTGTCTGAGCGTATTTGCGGCATGGCTCGCGTCGTGCGCGCCAACAGCATTGTGGGATTGGAAAACGTCGCGCTATGGCATGAACGCGACATCTCGCATTCGTCGGCCGAGCGAGTCGTGCTGCCCGATTCGAGCATCGCGACTGATTACATGCTGCAAAAGATGGCATCGCTCGTCGACGGCCTGGTCGTCTATCCCGAACGTATGCTCGAAAATCTCAATGCGACGCGCGGATCGATTTTCAGCGGACAATTGTTGTTGGCGCTTACAAAAGCAGGCGCGTCGCGCGAGGACGCTTATGAATTGCTGCAGCGCAACGCCATGTTGGCGTGGGACGAAGGGAAAGAACTAAAAGCCCTGGTATCCGGCGACAAGCACATTACCGAGCGATTATCTCAGGATGAGATCGACAAGGTGTTCTCACTCGACAATTACCTCAGGAATGTTGACAAGATCTTTGCGCGAGTGTTTGCGTAAACGCGAGCAGCAAGATGGCGACCCGCCGCCTGAATTGGCACGGCCGGGTCGCCATAAAATCGATATCTCACTATCGGGTTGCCGGACTAGTTGCCGCTCCACTTCGCGGCCATGTTGCCGATGATTGGCAGCCTGAACATGTTTCCGCCGTAAGCCTTAACCGCTGCCATGATCAACCCACCGATATAGGCAACGATAAAAACAATCCAGATTACGAAGGACAAGAGTCCAAACAGGCTGGCGAGTCCGCCCCCCGCTGAGCCTCCGGCAGCGCTCGCGGCGACGCCGAATATTATTCCGAAGATCATAAACAGAATAATTAAGGCGATCCAAACTACGATGAACGCGACGTGCAGCAGCAGCGATTGTACTGCGTGAAACTTCACGAAGCGATTCTCTTTATCGATTATGAGGCAGATGATCGCGATAATGCCGATGGGATAACCAATCGCTGCCGCGACGTTTCCGTCGATACCTCCGAGCGCAGACTTGCCTGTGTCCGTAGCCATTATTTAGTTCCTCCTGTCAGGGTCTGAAAGAATCTATTTGTTAACAATTTTCCAGGCGAATTCACCTATGATTGGCAATTTGTACCACTGGCCGCCGTAGGCCTTAAGGCCGCCGATGAGTGTCAAAATCGCAAAGATGAGCAGCACGAGACATCCAAACAACCAGGTTAGTAATCCGGCGATCCAACCCATATTCGCCAGGTTGAGCACTATGGCAAGAATGACTTGCAGGATTTCCAATATGATACTGGCCGCGATTGCCAACACGACCAGGAAGAGTGATTGCACGGCGTGAAACTTAACGAAGCGGTTTTCTTTCTCAGTAATGAGAAAAACGATAGCAAGCACAAGTCCGAGACAACACAGGAAGTCCAGGATGTAACACAACATGGCCCCAAGGTTGGAATCGAGGTTCATGAAGCTGGTCTTGCCGCCGGGCGCGCCCGACGCCGGCGCAGGTTCTGAAATTGGAGATGACATTTGCGGTGCTCTTTTTGAAAACGTTGTTACAGCGGCGCAAATAGTATGCTATCGGCTACTGGTTGCGCAACATTTTATCGTAATATCTTCAGTTCCGCGGGGACAGCGGTCGCCAACATGGCTGGTTCCGGAAACAATCGATGAAAGCCAGAGTTTACGTGACGTTGAAGCCGAGCGTCCTGGATCCCCAGGGCAAGGCAATCAAGCATTCGGTGCAATTGCTCGGCTTTGAAACCGTAAGCAACATTCGCCAGGGTAAGTACTTCGAAATTGCGATGCAGGACGGCGTAACGGCTCAAGCTGCGCGCGACGAAGCCACACGGCTGGCGCACGAGGTTTTGTCTAATCCGATCATAGAAGATTTTCGCGTGGAGATTGAGGAGTAAGAGGTTTGGCTCCCTCTCCCTTTGGGAGAGGGCCGGGTGAGGGAGCGAAGCTTTTAGCGAACTCTTTTCATTAGATTTCTCCGCGAGGCTGCGCCTCGCGAAAGATAAAAAAGGGGTAGTCGCATAAACCCTCACCCTAACCATCTCCCAGAGGGAGAGGGAACTGACAAGAAAGAAACAGAGTAGACGATGAAATTTGGGGTCATAGTTTTTCCGGGTTCAAATTGCGATCACGATGCGTACCATGTGATTTCCAAACACGTGGGCCAGCCGGTTGATTTTATCTGGCATCGTGACACAGACCTTTCAACCTACGATGCGGTGATTATTCCCGGCGGGTTTTCGTATGGCGATTATCTGCGCGCCGGCGCACTGGCGCGTTTCTCGCCGGTGATGAATTCAGTCAAAGAATTCGCTGCCAAGGGAAACCTGGTGCTGGGCATCTGCAACGGATTTCAAATCTTGTGCGAAGCCGGCTTGTTGCCGGGCGCGCTCATTCGCAATCGCGACCTGCATTTCGTTTGCGATTACGTCAACGTGCGCGTAGAAAACACCGACACACCATTCACGCACGAACTCAAAGCCGGAAGCGTCCTGCGTATGCCGATTGCGCACGCGGAAGGAAATTACGTTTGTGATGACGCAACCTTCGCCGAGTTGCAGCGCGACAGTCGAGTCATCTTTCGCTATTGCAATGCGGCTGGTGAAACGAGAGACGAGGCGAACCCCAACGGATCGCGCGACAACATCGCCGGCATTTGTAATCGCGAGCGCAACGTCCTGGGGCTCATGCCGCATCCCGAACGCGCCTGTGAAGATCTGCTCGGATCGAGCGACGGCCGCGATGTGTTTCGTTCGCTAGCTGGCACGTTGGCCGCTGCAGCCTGAACCGTGCATGAAACAAAATAAATGAATCAGTAATCAACAAGCCATGAAACGATTCTTACCTTTTGCGATCATCATTATCGTGTTAGTCGGCGCGGTTGCGGCTGGCTGGGTGGTCCTGCGCTCGTCGCGCGACTCGCGCAATGCCTCCGCGCCCACGCCCGATCCAGCCGGCGAAGTGAGGGGCGCCGAGCCGCCGCATTTGCGAGGGAATCCAAATGCCCCGGTGACCCTCGAGGAGTTCGGCGATTTTCAATGTCCGACTTGCGGTTCGTACGAGCCCGAGTTGAAGAAGATGGAAGCCGAGTTTGGCGACAAAATGAAAGTTATCTTTCGTGAGTTGCCGCTACTGCCGATGCACGAACATGCTTTGATGGCCGCCCAGTCAGCGGAGGCTGCCGGCCTGCAAGGCAAGTTTTGGGAGATGCACGATCTGCTCTACGAGAACCAAACGAAGTGGGTCGAACAGAAAGACCTCGTGCCGGTCTTCGTCGATTATGCGAAACAGATTGGCTTGAATACGGATCAGTTCATGAAGGATCTAAACGGCGAAACCGTCGCGCAGCGAATCTTCCAGGATGGCAAGCGCGCTCATTCTTTTGGACTGAAAGGCACGCCAAGTTTCTTCGTCAACGGTAAAGAGGCCGAAGGCGATCAGTGGAAGCCTGACGGTCTGCGCCAGATGATCAAGGACGCGATTGCGGCTTCCGAAAAGTGAGCGGCCGGTCAGTACCATCCGCGTGAGCGGATGGGTCAAAGCAGGAGATGGTGATGTCAACTTAACCCATTTGCTGACGCAAATGGACTGACCTCATATCACTCAAACACTGGTTCGTTCGGAATGACCTCGCCGGTTGGCTCGATGATGAGTTTTCGATCGGGTGTAATATGTTCGCCTTCGATCGTGACTTCCTCACCGCTCGGCATTTCAATCGGCAAGTGATCGAGAAAACGTTCCGCGTCAATCGCCGCCATACATCCTGTCCCCGCCGCTGTGACCGCCTGCCGGTAAACTGAGTCCTGCACATCGCCACAAGCGAACACGCCGGGAATATTCGTCGAGGTTGAGTGGCCGTTGGTCTTGAGATAACCGACGGTGTCCATTTCGATCTGGCCTTTGAAGAGATCGGTATTTGGCTTATGACCGATGGCGACGAAGACGCCTTCGCAATCGAAATTCTTCTCAGCTCCGTTGGTCACGTCGCGCAGGCGCACACCCGTCACGCCTTCTTCGTGCGTGCCGAGAATCTCAAGAAGTTCGGTGTTCCAGAGAAATTCAATCTTCTGGTTTGCTAACGCCTTGTCCTGCATAATTTTCGATGCACGCAATTTGTCTCGGCGATGAGCCACATAGACGCGCGAGGCGTAACGAGTGAGAAAGGTCGCTTCCTCCATTGCCGTGTCGCCGCCACCCACTACGACCAGTCGCTTGTTGCGAAACGCGGGTAGTGGTCCGTCGCAGGTGGCGCAGGCTGAGACGCCGTTGCCGCCGAAACCTTTCGGCGTCTTGGCTTCGCCGGGAACCCCGAGCCACTTCGCCGAGGCGCCCGAGGCTATTATTAGCGTGTCGGCTTTGACTATTCGATTTTCGGTACGCAGTGTGAAGGGACGCGATTGCAACTCGACTTTATCGATCCATTCTTCCAGGAATTCAGTGCCAAAGCGCTCCGCCTGCTTGCGAAACTCCATCATCAAAGATGGACCATCGATCCCTTTGGCGAAGCCCGGATAATTTTCGACGTCGGTTGTGATCATCAGCTGGCCGCCAGGCGTCGTTTGTCGATCGGTGTCGGCCGGTGCATCGATCAATAACGGTTTGAGATTGGCGCGCGCCGTATAGATCGCGGCGGTCAAACCCGCTGGTCCCGATCCGATTATTACTACCTGGCGACGAAGTTCTTCCATGCCCAAGTTACTTGAACTCCTTTTTGTCTTGAGTCCCGCTTAGTCCGGGCTTCCTTTTGTGCCGAGAGTGTTAACGTTTCGTAACTCGGTTAAAAGAAATCAGTTGGCGTTTTCTGTGGCGCGTATAGTATAAATAACAGGTACAAGTTAGTCGAACCAGGCAGGCCCCTAACCTGAGCATTCCACCTATTCGTTCGCCTGGCTGTCTAATTAGTTGAACGCAGAGTCCCACGAAAGAGAATTAGCCGTCGCGCCGCACCGCGTCGCCAGTATCGGTGTGCTTGGCGCCGGCACGATGGGCCACGGGATCGCGCAGGTTGCGGCAGCCGCAGGGTTTGAGGTGGTGCTGCGCGACATCGATCAGGCTGCGGTTGATAAAGGCAAGCAATCGATCCAGCGCAACCTTTTGAAAGGCATCGAACGCGGCAAAATTACCGCACAACAGCGAGACGAGACCTTATGGCGAATAACTACGACAATTGAAATGAAGGATTTGGCTGCGGCTAATTTGATTATTGAAGCTGCGCCCGAGAGTCTTTCTTTGAAACAGAATCTGTTGCGCGAATGCGAAGCGATAACGGACTCAAACTGCATCTGGGCCACTAATACTTCATCGCTGTCGATTACCGAAATCGCGAGTGTCGCAAATCGGCCTGAAAACGTGATCGGCATGCACTTCTTCAATCCGGTGCACATCATGAAGTTGGTTGAGATTGTCGTAGGCCAATGCACCAGCGATGAGACGAAGATGATCGTGTGCCAAGTCGCAACGCAAATGAAAAAAGAGCCGATCGTCGTGCGCGACGTGCCCGGATTTGCTTCGAGTCGTCTCGGTGTCACGCTAGGTTTGGAAGCGATGCGCATGGTCGAACAGGGCGTCGCCAGCGCGCGCGACATCGACACTGCCATGGAACTCGGATATAACCATCCGATGGGTCCGCTGCGTTTGACTGATCTGGTTGGCCTCGACGTGCGTTTGAGCATCGCTGAGTATTTGCACAGTAAATTGGGTACGGAAACTTTTCGTCCACCGGACATTCTGCGACGGATGGTAAGTGAGGGAAAGCTAGGCAAGAAAACCGGCCACGGATTTTACGATTGGACCGATCAGAATGAAGCGCAACCGGTCTCTACCAGATGATGGGCTGCAGCTAAAGGAGAACAGTAAATCGGGTGGCGACTGTTATGAGCACTCCTTATCAAAACGAAGAAAGACGATTCGCGTTGCGCATGGCGCTGCGCCTGCCAATCGTCGTATCCGGCCGCTCGGATGATGGCGCCGCCTGGAGCGAACCGACCGAGACGGACGACATCTCCACCTCGGGCGCGCTGTTTCACCTGAATCAAAAAGTCAGCATCGGCGAAAAGTTATACATTCGCGCGCACCGGCCCGACGGCTCGCCAACTGAAGCAACCGCCACGGTCGTGCGTCTGTCGCCGGCAATCTACGGCACTGCGCGCGTAGGCGTGCAGATCGCGGAACCTTCCGAAAATTGGACTCGCCTGTTTGTTTCGTGGGTCGCCGATGAACAAGCGGCCGCGCCGGGTGAATCGTAAGCAAACCGAGAATCAGCCACAGATAAACGCAGATTTGCACAGATAAGAACAATGTTCTATCTGCGGTCATCTGTGTTCATCTGTGGCTGATTTCTCGTTGATCGTCTTTGTGTCCTTCGTGTCTTTGTGGTTAACTTCTGCCCAAATTTCATAAGACGGAGTAATTCAGTGACCAAATCATACGAGACCATTTTGGTTGAACGGCGCGGCGCCGTCGCCATCGTCACCATCAATCGTCCCGAGAAAAGGAATGCGCTGAACATTCAAACGCGCGCGGAAGGCGCCGGCGTGCTTGATGAATTGCGCGCCGACGATTCAGTACGCGTAGTCGTTTTGACGGGCGCAGGAGATAAAGCCTTCATCGCAGGTGCGGACATCGCCGAATTTGCCGAGCGCACCGCGATTCAACAGCGCGAAGTAATGCTGGACCGTTCGCTGTTCAATGCGATCGACACGTTTCCCAAACCGATCATCGCCATGGTCAACGGCTACTGTCTCGGCGGCGGTTGCGAAGTCGCGCTGGCGTGCGACCTGCGGATTGCCAGCGAGAAAGCTTCGTTTGGGCAGCCGGAAATTAATCTGGGAATAATTCCCGGGGGCGGCGGCACGCAGCGTCTAACGCGCCTGGTGGGCGAAGGCAAAGCGATGGAGATGATCCTCAGCGGTGAAATCATCGACGCGCAGACTGCCTTTTCAATTGGTCTCGTCAATCATGTGGTAGCGGCTGATCAGCTTGAGACGAAGACGATCGAGATCGCAAGTCGCATGGCTGAGAAGAGTCCGATTGCGTTAAGACTCGCGAAAGAGGCAGTCAAGCTTGCGTCGCGATCTAATCTCGATGAAGGCCTGCGGCGCGAAGTCGATTTGTTTGCGCTGGTCTTTTCCAGCGAAGACAAAGACGAAGGCGTGAAAGCGTTTCTCGAAAAACGAAAACCGGAATTCAAAGGAAGATAGGCCTCAGAGCCAGCATTCAAAGAGAAGTTTAGAGGCGGGCTACTGCCCGCCATCTTAGGAAAACAACGGGCGGGCGATACCCCGCCTCTAAACAGAATGCCAAGCGTTTTGGAAGAACCGCTGTGGTCCGTACTCAGCGATCGCGGTCGCGAAGAGAGCGGTCTAACACATGAAGACGCGCGTCGTCTGGTCCATCGCCTCGGCGGTGAGGGTCGTCACGGATTATGTATAGTCACCGACGAGGCGGCCACGAGAATAAGATCAAATTCGGTGGTGTCTCAAAACAGGGTAAGTTCAGATGTCTGCGTACGCGAGCCGCAGAGCGGCGACAGAGTTTAGCCCCGGGGTACGCGAGCGCAACCCGCGGATCGCGAACCAAGAAACCCTAAGCCCGCGAAGCTGGTGACAGACCTCGCGCTTCAGAACGAATTTCATTGCGCCCCTACAGGGCGCAGAATTCTTTTCTTACTTGATCCAGGGGTGGCGCTTCTAGCACCCCAGCGGAGATGCTCCGCTGGGGACCCCATGCTGCGGTCGCTTACCCCTGGCTACTATCTGCAACCGCTGCGCGGTTGTTGGCGCTAAATCATCAACACAACTTTCCCAAAACTCTCGTTTGATTCGATGCGTTCATGGGCCGCGCGCACCTCTTCTATTTTGAAGACCTGATCGATGATCGGCCGCACCTGGCCGGTTGCGAGCAGCGGTACGACCTGTTGCGCGAACAACCGCGTCGCCTTTGCTTTTTCTTCCGCCGAGCGCGTGCGCAGCGACGTGCCCATGACCTTCAAACGCTTGCTCATTACGATCCCGTAATCGATTTCAGCTTTCGAGCCGCTCGTTGTTCCGACGAAGATGAGACGTCCTCGGGTTGCAAGAGATTGCAGGTTCGCTTTCAAATAAGCTGCGCCAACCAGATCGAGCACGACGTTAACGCCGGCTCCGTTAGTCCAAGTTTTGACTGCTTCGACAAATTGATTTGGATCGGCATCAACGGCAACCGAATTTGTTAATCCAAATTCCTTTGCACGTTCGAGTTTCTCCGCCGTGCGAGACGTGCCGTATGCAAAAGCGCCCGCTGCGCTCACGAGCTGAATCGCCGCGGTGCCGACACCGGACCCTGCGGCATGGATCAAAACATGCTCGCCAATGGTCAGGCCGCACTGGGTGAACAGCGCGTCATGCGCCGTCATGAAAACCTCGGGCACCGCGGCGGCTTCGGCCCAATCGAGATTGTCGGGGATGCGCGCCAGATGATTCGCCGGCACGGTCACGTATTCCGCTTGCCCGCCACCGCCGATGATCCCAAACACGCGATCGCCGATCTTCCATTCGCGAACTTCTTCACCGATCGATTCGACTTCGCCGGCGAATTCAATCCCTGGAATGTCCTGCGGATATCCGGGCGGCGCCGGATAACGACCGAGCCGTTGCAAGATATCGGCGCGATTCAACCCCGCCGCGCGCACGCGGAGGCGCACGCGATCAAGAGTTGGCATCGGCGCGTCCGGCATATCGCAAATTGCGAGACCTTCGACGCCGCCGAAGGAAGTGATAACGACTGCGCGCATTTTAGCCTCGTCCTCTCCAGTAATAGGGCTTGCGACTCCAGTGCGCGATCGCGAGCACGAAAACTCGATCCGCCTCCGCTCGATAAATAACCGAGTATAGAAATTGATCAACCAAACGTCGCCGATAATTATCAACTACGATCCGATAGGCAAACGGATTTGCGACGATTGACTCGAAAGCTGCGCAACCGAGTCGAGAAATCTATTGCCGAGACCTGACTGTCGAATTTCATAGAAGTTGGCTGCCGATCTCATTTCATCGTCAGCCTCAGGATGCAGGTTCATTTCAGGCATTTGAGGAGTTCGCGGGCTTCGCGAATAGCCTGTTCGGCGGGTATAAGTTTCGCTGTTCCTGCGCGAATTTCTGCGTCTCGACGCCGGACCTCTTCTATCCACGACTCTACATCGGCGTCAACACCCTCATCGAGGCTCTCGATAAGCGCGGAAGCCAACGACGCTCTTGATTCCTGTGGAAGCATTAATAAGTCTTCCTTGAGTTTTTCAAATTCAGTAGACATGACAACAGTTTATAACAACGCTCTTGCACGCGTCACCACGTTCTCAACATTGAACCCGAGATTCTTCAAAGCGATGTCACCAGGCGCTGACGCGCCGAAGCGATCGAGGCAGATGACATCGCCTTTTGGTCCAACGTAACGATCCCAGCCCTGGCGGACGCCGGCTTCGATGGCGAGACGTCCGGTGACCGACGGCGGGAGAACTTCGTCTTTGTATTCCTGCGATTGTTCTTCGAATAACTCGATGCAGGGCATTGAGACAATGCGTGTGGGAACGCCGTCAGCCTGCAATTGCTCGCGAGCTTCAAGGGCGAGTGAGACTTCTGAGCCCGTGGCGATGAGAATAAGTCCAGGCTCGATTGATGCGCCCTCCCTTACGGTCGGGCTACTGCCCCGGTCGCTATCGCTCGCGGTTCTGAGGCCCTCGGCTTCCGCCAAAACGTATCCGCCGCGACGTAAACCTTCAGCGGAAGCAAATTTAGTGCGATCAATCAACGGAACTTTTTGCCGCGTTAGGGCGAGTGCTGTTGGTGAATCACGACGCAGGATGGCGAGCCGCCAGGCCTCGCGCACTTCGTGCACCTCAGCCGGACGAACAACGAAGAGATGAGGAATCGCGCGCAAAGCGGCGAGATGTTCGATTGGTTGATGCGTTGGGCCATCTTCGCCGAGACCGACCGAGTCGTGCGTGAAAACATAGATGACCTGGACCTCGGAGAGACATGCGAGACGAATCGACGGCCGCATGTAATCGGAAAAGGTCATGAATGTGCCGCCGTACGGAATCAACCCGCCGTTGAGTGCCATGCCCGTGAGCGTCGCGCCCATCGCGTGTTCGCGCACGCCCCAGTGAATGATCCGTCCATCGTAGCTGCCCGGTTCAAAGCTGCCACCGTCTTTGATATCCGTGTTGTTTGAAACGCCAAGGTCGGCCGAACCGCCGATCAGCATCGGCAGGTGCGGCGCCAGCGCGTTGATGACTTTGCCGCTGGCGACTCGCGTCGCCATAGGTTCCGCGTCGTCAAACGAAGGCAGATGCGCTTCCCAATCATCCGGCAGCTCGCCGCCAATCGTTTGGCGCCATTGCTGGCCGAGATCATCGTGTTCCGCTTCATATTTCGCAACGAGGTCGTTCCATTCATTTTCGTGTTTCGCGCCACGATCGATTGCTTCCCGAAAATGCGCGAGTGCTTCATCGGGGACGTAGAATTGTTTGTCTTCGGGCCAGCCGAGATGTCGCTTGGTCGCGCGTACGGCATCTTCGCCGGGCGGATCGCTGTGCGCTTTGCGGGTTCCCGCCGTCGGCATGCCATAACCGATCACGGTCTTAACCGAAATCAGCGAAGGACGATCGCCGACTGATTGCGCGTCACGAATCGCGGCTTCGATTTCGGCGAGATCGTTTCCGTCTTCCACAGTCGACGTGTGCCAACCATACGCTTCGAATCGCTGCGGGACGCTTTCTGAAAAAGCGAGATCGGTAAATCCCTCGATCGTTACCCGGTTGTCGTCGTAAAGGTAGATCAGCTTGCCGAGTTTCAGATGACCGGCGAGCGACGCCGCTTCGGAAGCAACGCCTTCCATCAAATCGCCGTCGGAAACAATCGCGTAGATGTAATGATCGATTAATGAAAAATCCTTCTGATTGAAACGCGCGGCGAGATGCGCGGCGCCCATTGCCATACCCACGCCGTTTGCAAATCCCTGGCCCAGCGGGCCAGTAGTTATCTCGACTCCGAGCGTCAGGACATTCTCCGGATGGCCAGGCGTCTTCGATCCCCATTGGCGAAAGTTCTTGATCTCGTCCAGCGGCAGATCGTATCCGGTCAAGTGCAGCAGCGAGTAAAGCAACATGCAGCCATGTCCGGCCGACAGCAAAAACCGATCGCGATTTTCCCAGCGCGGATTGCGCGGGTTGTAGCGCATGAACCTGGTCCAAAGCACGTAAGCCATCGGCGCCGCGCCCAGCGGCAAACCGGGATGGCCCGACTTGGCCTTCTGCACCGCGTCAATCGTCAGCGTGCGAATGGTGTTGATGCAAAGTTGATCGAGTTCTGGATTGGCGTTTGTGTCCTGCTGCATGCGCGCGCTCATAAAGTTAGTTTCAGGTTTCAGGTTTAAAGTTTCAAGTTGAAAATCAGTTTGCACGCGGACCTCGCTGCTTTGCGAGAAAAATGTTCACGCGAAGACGCAAAGTCGCAACGAAAAGAATTACTGTTGACGGAAGTGAAGCGTGAGCATCGCATAGCTATCATCATTCGTCCAGTGGATTTTTTCGTAGATATCAGTCGATTGAGGATGGTAAAGTGAATGCGGGCAGGATGCCCGCGAAACGCATCCAGGATGCGTGCGCTGCTATGCAAGCACAAACTCTTAATTGTCCGAACTGCGGCGCGGCCATTTCGTCAGATGCGCCACAATGTCAATACTGCGAATCAAAGCTCGCCACCGTGGCGTGCGCGTCATGCTTCGGCCTAATGTTTTTCGGCAGCAAGTTCTGTCCGCATTGCGGCGCTGCGGCGATTGCGGCCACGCCCGCCACCCTGTCCGTTTTGAAATGCCCGCGCTGCGCAACCGATATGGCCTCAGTTATGATTGGCGATGCGCCCGTGCGTGAGTGCCAGCAGTGTGAAGGATTATGGCTCGATGCGCCGGTCTTTCAATCAATCTGCGCCGACCGAGAACGCCAGTCGGTGATTCTCGGAGATGCATTCACGGGTGAACATAAGCCGCAATCGAATCACGAACCGCAGATTCGTTACCTGCCGTGCCCGCACTGCAAGCAGTTGATGAATCGGATCAATTTCGCCAAGTGCTCCGACGTGATCGTCGATGTCTGCAAACAACACGGTACCTGGTTCGATCGCGACGAGCTGCGCCAGATCATCGAATTCATTCGCGGCGGTGGCATGCAGTTGACGCGTGAAAAACTGCAACACGAATTAGAGTTTCAGGAAGAGAAACTGCGCGGCGAACAACTGCGGAGCGGCCAGGGTCACATCGTTCAGTTTTCTTCAGTAACCGTGAGCAGCTACGGCTTGAATGACGAACGGCTGGGCGGTTTGTCGGCAGCGCGTGGTCTCTTGAAATTCCTGGGTGAGTAAGATTTAAACCTCGTGCGCAATGTTTCTGACGCGTCGGCCCACCTTCTCTGAGATCGACAACTTCCTCGAACAGTCTCTCGATCTTCCACTTTCATATCAGCCAATTGGGATAGCGAAATATCCACCGGCGACGTTTCGTCTCGATACGCAGAGTTCGGTAATCAGCGAAGGCAAAGGTGCGCTCACGCGCGCACGCCAGGCGCTGGAAAGCTGGCGCCATTTTGAACTCGGATGGGTCGAACTCTATCCGCACTGCGCGTCCATCGAAGCGGGCGCTGTCGTTGCCGTGCTGGTCCATCATCTCGGTTTGTGGTCGCTGAACGGCTGCCGAATTGTTTATAGTGTCGGCGACGGAGAGTCATCGTTTGGATTTGCGTACGGCACGTTGACCAATCACGCGGAAATGGGCGAAGAAATTTTCGAAATCTCATTGAATCCCGAGTCGGAACAAGTTATTTACCGAATCCGCGCAGTTTCGAAACCGCGCGCAATATTGGCTCGTATTGGCTATCCTTACACGCGACTTTGTCAGGCGCGCTTTCGGCGAGATTCGATCGCTGCGATGAAGCGGGCTGTGGCTGATGACCAATTCGGATGATGACCGCTGACACGTTTAAGCGCGCCGTACTCAGATTTATTCCATTCGCGCCCGCGATTCTGCTCGCCATTCTCATTCCCCAATATTGGGTGGACGTGCCGCAATATGACGAATGGGACTCAGTCACGCTTTTCGAACATCTCTCGCAAGGCTCGCTCACCGCGGGCCTGCTGTTCAAGCAAGTCAACGAGTATCGCCAATTTTTTCCGAACCTGATTTTTGTGTACCTGGGAAAACTGACGCATTGGGATCTGCGTTATGAAATGATTTTGATTTTCGTCGCCGCGTGCCTGATCGCGGTCCAGGTGCGATGGCTGGCTGCGCGAACGATTCAAGCAACAGAAACTTTATTCGCGATCCTCATCCTGGCGGCGAACTCAGTGATCTTTTCGCTGACGCAATACGAAAACTGGTTTCAGGCGCAACAGTTGGTTTACTACATGCCGATTCTCTGCGTGACGACGTGCATCGTGGTGGCAAATCTGCGAACGGGAACGGTTGCGAAGTTCATCGTCTGCGCGGCGCTTTCATTTGTCAGCATGTTTTCGTCGGCGAATGGGGTGGTGTGCTGGGCGGTGGTGCTGCCGCTGCTGGTGTTCATGCAGTGGCCGAAAAATCGACGGGCCGTCGTCTGGTTGAGTGCCGCGTGGATCGCCGCCGCGTTTTTGTGCGTGATGCTTTATCTCCATGATTTTCACAAACCCTGGTGGACGCCGAGTCCCTGGAGCGGTCTTTATCATCCCTGGCGCGCGTTTGTTTATTTCGTCGGTTTCGTTGGCGGACCGCTTGGGCTCGAGCGCGCCAGACTGTCGATCGCCGCCGGCGCTTTCATGATGATCGGGTTCGTCGCCGCCATTTCCTATCTATTGCGGCATCGCGATGATCGAGCATTGATCGAACGTGCGATTGGGTGGTTGGTAATCGCCGCATACTCGCTCGCAACCGCGATGCTCACGACCGTAGGCCGCGTCGGTTTGGCGAATGGGCCATGGCAAGTCCCACGATATCTTGGCTTTTCGGTTTATCTGCTGGTAGCTTTGATTTTTCTCGGACACATTATCGGCGAACACGTGCGTCGGCGAACAAGACGATTCCAGTTGTTGCGGACTAACGCGCTGACGTTCGCGACGATTTTGATCCTGGGTCTCTATCAGCCGTCCATGCTCGCGTTGTCGTACCGGCAGATGGATGCGTGGCAGACGCGCCTGTTGCAAGCGAAGGCCGACATTCTCTGGATCAATCAATTGCCGGATACGCGTCTGACGAAGATTCTCTATCCGAACGTGCAATTTCTGACTGAAAAAGCGAACGCCTTGGATGGGCTTGGAATGCTGCGGCCGCGGCTCGTCAAGACGAACGACGTAAAGCTGTTGGCCGACGATCCGCCGGGCGCTCTTGGCACGATCGCGGACGTTCGACGACTGGGAGACGAATATCTCGCTTCCGGCACGTGTGAATTCAGCGAGCAAGGTCCCGATGCGATCATTCTTGCCTATCAGATCGGCGCCGGGGATCCAATCGCATTTGCTTTGACGCATCCGGTTCACCAGCCAGCTTCCATTCTTCGGGGTAAAGCAAAGACCGGCGGTTGGCAGGTGCGTTTCACTCCCGCGCAGTTACCTGCATCGCCGGCGACGATCACGGCTTGGGGTTTCGATGCGACTAACGGGCGAGTGTTTCGATTAAGCGGAGAAGCACAAATCGACGCCACACATTAGTGCTGGTGAACCGGTTTCTCGCCAATGCAAATCGCCGAAACTCCAAAAGGTAAATCGAAGTGCTTGATCGTTTGTGCCTCGATCTGAAGTGGCGCCGTCATCAATCCATTCATCCATTTCAAACCGTTGCGCCACGGCTTCACTTCAGATTCTGCGTGTGCCTTACCCGCGGGCGTGAACACGAGGCGTTTTATGGCCGCGATCGGAAACAAAAGCGTGTTTGCATAAGTAGCGCGTCGCACGTTGAATCCGGCGCGGCGAAAGTGTTGGGTCAGTTCAGTCAAAGTGTAGCGCCGCTGGACCGCGATGGCGTCGTCATGCGCGCTTCTCAGCCAGTTGTATGCAGCGACGCGCACCAAGGCGATGCCCCCGGGGCGAAGCACGCGATAAAACTCGCCAATCGCTCGCGCATCATCCTCGTCGTTAAGGTGTTGCAGCACGTCAAAGCTGGTAACCAGATCGAAGCCGGCATCGACGAATGGCAGTTGTGCTATCGAGCCGCGCGTGACTTGCTTTTGGTTGCGCGAATGACAGAACTCCAGCGCGATGGTAGAGAAATCGACGCCGAAAATATTGGCCGCGCTGGTATATCGCTGCATCCATGAAAGCATCCCGCCCGTCCCGCAGCCGGCATCGAGGATACGCAACTCGCCGCGCTCCGCCACGATGGGATCGAGCAAAGCACTGGTGATGGCTCGCATCCCGGCGAACCACCAGAAACTATCCTCGAGTTCGTAAAGATACGCATAGTCCTGTGGTTGCATGAAGGTTAGCGCCGGGATTACAGCAGCGAAGCAGTCATAACGCAAACTTGTTTAGGGCTCATCGTCATCCTTATCGTCGTCTGAGTCCTTTCTCTTGTTGGGATCGACACGGCGATAGATATCGTAATTCCCGAGTGACTCAACCTGTTCGAAATCCTCATCGAGCGCGTCAACAATCCGATCCTTTTCCTCGTCGACAGCGTCTTCTTCGTCTTGGAGATCCTGTTTCACGATTAGCCAATCGATGTGGCGTTCGCGACAGATTGCCTTAATTTCTTCAGGCGAATATGGATTGACCGTGTGGTCGAAGAGGAGCACGGGAAACTGCGGTCGCCGCCCGGTCGCATAATAGAAAGGGTCTTCGCCGGGCAAAAGCAAAAGGCCCGCCCCTGGTGCAATCTTCGCATTCGTATCGCGCACGAGTTCTTCAAAATTCGGAATCCAGTCTCCGCGCGTTGACAGTCCTTTTAACTGAGGCAAAGTCGAGCGCTTCAATTCGCCGTCGTCGAGATTCGCGTAACTCAGACGCTCATGCGAGCGAACATAAAAAGAGCCCGCGATGAACAGCGACGCGGAGGTGAGGGCTGTCAGCGGCAGCGTCAGCCAACTGAGATTTGCCGACCGTTTAGCGGGCGGACCTGTCTGCCCATCCGACTGCGGCACAAGTGCAGCATCTAAACGATTGAATGATGAAAGAGAAACCAGCGTCATTGCGAACAGGATCACAAACAGCGGCCAGATGCCGTAAGTCGATCCCCAAAGCTGTTGCGACATAAAACAACCCTGAATCGCTGCGACGATGATGAAGGGAAGGATTTTCACGATCCCTTTGCGCCGATGAATTGTGATCGTTGCGGATACAACGGCCGCGATCAGTAACACCGGCCAGACATTGATTAATCTTTCCGCGCGTTCTGACGCGTCGGAATTTTTCAGCAAATAGATCGCCGGCCATACAAACGGAACGGCAAAGAGAATTCCGGCGATTGATACCAGCCACCGACTGCGAAATCGCTTCCACCAAGTAGTGACGACCCCGACGACAATCAGTCCGAACCAAAGGAGGTTCATCTTGTCGGCATAAATTTCGAGCATCTCGCTGCGCGCTGGTGTGCGTCTGGCGGCGGCAAACTGCATGGTCCAATGCCAGTAGTTGCCCCAGCCAGGGATGAGATGAATCACCAAGATCGAAATCCCCAGCGCCGCGAGCGCGGCGACGATTTCGATCGCGTAATGACGAATGGTTTCGTGTTTGAGCTTTCGCCAAATCGCCAGCGCTGCGATCAATCCAAACGAACTTAGAAGAAAGGCAAGTCCAGTGTTTTGCTTGACGAACAACGGAAGAATTAAACAGATACCCGCGAGGGCCGGCAGCACGATAGACTCGGACCGTTCGTCGGCGTGCAGCAACAGCAAGAGACTAATAAGAATTACGAGCGAGCAATCCGGATCGTAGAAAGGATGCGGAAATACGCAATAGATGCCCAACGGTATCAGCGGAACTGTAAGCAGCAGCGCGAGCATTCGCCCGTTCGGCATCTCACGAAGCGTCCGCCGGATAATTCGCCAGGTCAGAATGGTTCCTAATCCGCTCGCGATTGCGCAATACGCGACGTGGTGCCAGAACACGTGTCCCGTCAACTTGATAATCGCGGCCTGGATCAGAAACGTGAGCGGCGGATGCACAAACGGGAAATCGCGGTAAGGAACATCGCCGAGGGCGATGCGGTATGAATGATCCAGGACGTAGCTAAGGTCCCAAAGGACCGCGAGATGCGCATTCTGCCAAACGACGACCGCGGCTGTCGCAACTGCCAGCGCGGCAGCGATCAACCATTCGATCGTCGTAATGAGAAGTTGATTTTCGAAACTATTAGCCGAATAGGCAGGCGATGTTGAGGCTGACTTCACGATGAACAGAAAGAATTATCCGCGGATTACGCAGATAAATAAACAACTGAACTTGGGTTTCTCGCTGCGATTATTCCAAACACTCATTCCAGTCCCCGTCTCCTATCAATTGCGTAATCTGCGGACAATTCTTTTTCTGACACTAAACTGCGAATTGGTTCAAATAGTTCGTAACGACTTCGTCGGGTTTGCCGCAGTCGAGGATTTCGCCGGCGTGAAAATGGATCGCGCGATGGCAAATACTCGACACTGATTTCAGATTGTGGCTCACGAAAAGGACTGCGGTGCCGGCTTCACTGACGCGCTTAATGCGTTCCAGACATTTTCTTTGAAACGAAGCGTCCGCCGTAGTCAACACTTCGTCGAGCAGCAGAATGTCGGGATCGAGATGTGCGGCGATGGCGAAGCCCAAACGCAAAAACATGCCGCTCGAGTAGCGCTTGGTTTGCGTGTCCAAAAACTTTTCGATGCCGGCGAACTCAACTATTTGATCGAATTTCCTGCCGATCTCATTTCGTTTCATTCCGAGAATCGCCCCGTTCAGGTAGATGTTCTCGCGGCCGGTCAAATCAGGATGGAAACCAGTGCTCACGCCGAGCAGGCTGCCGCCGCGGCCATACAAATTTGCTTTACCCGTGGTCGGGCGAGTGACTCGCGCGAGAATCTTCAGCAGTGTTGATTTGCCGGCGCCGTTGCTGCCGATAATGCCCAGCACTTCGCCGGGGAAAACTTCAAGGTCCACGTTGCGCAGCGCCCAAATAGAAGGATGCCGTGGGCCAAAGCGCCCTAACAACAGCGGCACGTTATTGCCGAGCGAATTCGCGAGCGCCTGAAGCCACGTTGGCCGCGGCGCTTCACGCGCGCCGATGTAATACTTCTTACCTAAACCGGCGACTGTGATGATTGGCTGCATTTGTTCTGAGATCGAAACGTGCCGTCATTCTCCTTAAACTTCATCCGCGAAACTGCTGTCGAGCATCTGAAAGATTTGCAGCGAGGCGATCGTCAGAAACAGAATGACGACGGTCGAGATTGCTACGCTGGTCCAATCGAGGGGCAGGTTGAATAACGCCGCGCGAAATCCGTTCATGATTCCCACTAATGGATTCAGCGAATAGATAAATCGAAATTTCGAAGGCACGACGCTGGTCGCATAGACGGTGGGCGATACGAACATCCAAACCTGTAGAGCAATCGGCAGTAGCGTGCCGACGTCGCGATAGCGGACGTATAACGCGGCGGTCAAAACTCCGACGGCCAGCGCCAGCGCCGTCATTTCAAGAATGAGCAGCGGCAAAATCAGAATTTGCGGACCGACGCCTACACGGTAATAAATCATGAAACCAAACAGCACGACTGAGGCGATCGTAAAATCGACGAGCCGCACGCCAATCGCTGAAATGGGCAGAATCACGCGCGGAAAATAAATGCGCGTGATGATTTGCGAATTGGTGACCAGACTGTAACTGCTGCTCAGGATGGCGGTCGAAGTGAACGTCCAAAGCAGCATCGCCGAGAAAGCGAAGATCGGATACGGGATGCCATCTGACGGCGCGTGCATGAAGCCGCCGAGAAAAACTGCGAAGACCAGAGTCATCAGCAGCGGTTGCAGCAAGACCCACGCTGTGCCCGCCACGGTTTGTTTGTAGCGGACCTTCAAATCACGCCAGACGAGAAAATAGAGCACCTCGCGGTGGGCCCACAGCTCATGCAGATCGATTTTTTCCCAGAACTTCGCCGGACGAATTTGGCTGACCGGTTGCCGCAATGGTTTGCTCGATTGCGACCCAAGGAACGATGCGATCGACGCGGCTTGTTTGATCGACGTGCTCATCGGAAAGAATTCTCAGAATGAAAAATGGGCTCGCGCAAATCGAAGTGATCGTTTGCGATCGACTTCAACGCTGGCGCTTCAGTCCAGGGATGCGCATGGCCATTGCTTCCGGCGAGTGCGCTCGCGAAGTGACCGTTGCCGGCGATTCTGTTGTAGGTTTTTAGCAGGACCGGCAAGACTGCCGCCGGCTCGAATAGCTTTTCATAACGCGCGCGCGCCGCCAGACCCATTCGCTTTCGCAGATCAGGATTCCGGACCAGCAGGAGCATTGCCTCCGCGAGAGCGCGTGCGTCGCCCGCAGGCACGAGCACGCCGCATTCGGGATCGACAATGTCGGGAACACCGCCGACCGCCGAGGCAATCACCGGCAGCCCGTGGGCCATTGCTTCGATAACGCTGTTCGGTGTGCCTTCGGCGAACGAAGGCAGCACAAACGCGTCCAGGCTCTCCATGAATGCCGTTCGTCCCAACGGCTCCGAGTACTGGCCGACAAATTCACAGTTGTCACGCAATCCCAATTCGCGTACGCGTGCCTTGACCTCGGCCACTTGCAATCCGGTGCCGGCAATCCGGATCATTGCCAATGGTTGCGTAGCATTGACCCGAGCGAGAGCATCCAACAACACCAGAGGGCCTTTGCCTTCTTCCAGGCGCGCGGCAAAACCGAACACTGTTTGCTCAGTCCTCAGTGACTCGGCTAAACCAAGATCGAAGGCCTCGGCGCGGCGCATGATCAGCGGTAAGACGGAAATTGATTTCAGGAACGGAAACCGCGCCGACCACTCGGACGCTAAGCGGGGCGAGAGCGCGGCGAACTCAGTACATAAAGGGAGCACGTTTTCCAGCCGGCGATAATGATCTTCCAACATCGGCATGTGATGAGCAGTGCCCATCTCGTGATAGAGCACCGGGATTTTTAATTCGTGACCCGCGCGAATAAGCATGGCCGCTCCCGAATCCGGAGTGAACACGTGCATTACATCCGGCCGGCTCTTCGCGAAGTAGGCGCGGCATTCGCGATAGTGGAGATGCGCGATCAACCTGAGCGCGATCTGCCAGATTCTTCTCAGCCCATCCGGGGTGCGTCGCAAAAGAAACAGAAAGAAAAGCAGGCTGGAGAATAAGTTGCGCAATGCGCGCAGCGTCGCGAAGAGCACTGACTTGGTAACGATGATCTTGACCGGCACCTCATCGCGGCGTAGCCGTTGGTAATATTGATCGTCTTCGTTGGGCGCATACAACAACACCACGCCTGCATCGTAACCCGCCTGCCGCAGGTGGACCGCGTAATTCAACATGATCTCATCGGCGCCGCTCACCGGTCCCAGGAGGGAGCTCTTACACAAAACGATTTTAGGATTCATGTATCAGGGGAAGTTCCTTGTTAAGGATCGTCGATCTTTAATTATTCATCTGTTCTTTGTCACCTTTGATTTACACAGTTCGTAAGAGACGCAGCAAATTAAGATCGGTGCGGCCACGCCACGGTCGCAGTCTTAGGGCTTCGCGCGATTTCACACGAACCGTGGCGCCATCACCTTCGTTCAAGGCCGTCTCCGCCTCGAAGACCATCGCGTTGTAGGCCAGCCGCAGTAAACGCGAACGGGCGCGCCGGCGTTTCCATGCGGGAGCTTGCGCGGCTCGCGGCAGTCGCAGGGCCAGCTCTTGGACGCGGAACATCTGGCGGTACATCGCAACGCTGTCCGAACACATTTGTTCCGATTCAAGGCTGGCCCGGCGGTAAATCGCCACGGGATCCTTCGCAACTATGACCGGCCAACGTTCCGCCACGCGCAGCCAAAGGTCCCAATCTTCGATGCCCGGAACTGATCTGAACATGCCATGTTCAATCAAAATACGTTTGCGCGCCACCACCGTGATGGGCGCAATGAAGTTCTGCTCGAGCAAATCCCAGAATAGATCGCCGCCGGGACAACGTTTCGGACTTACGTCGCCGGTGGGCAAATGATGTATGGCATCAGCCTCAAGCCAGCGTCCATAGCAGAACGCCGCGTTCGGCTCCGCTTCGAGTTGCGCTCTTTGCGCGTCCAACGATCCCGGCAAACGCCGATCGTCATCGTCCAGAAACGCGACGAGTTCGCCGGAAGCAGCGAGAATGCCCGCGTTCCTTGCCTGTGCCAGACCGCGGTTGTCTGAAAATCTTAGGTAGCGAATTCCCGACACGCGTTCACAAATCTCAGGCGTATTGTCCGTGGACGCGTCGTCGACCACGATAATTTCCAGATCTGATCCGGCCAACCGCACACTCTCAATCGCCGCGCTCAAAAGCCTGGCGCGATTGTGCGTTGGTATGATGACACTTACTGCAGGCATCAGAGTTTCGCTCGAACATTCAGGGTCGGGCTCGATGCCCGCAAAGCTTGCCGCGTCAAGCTGAGTTTCTATTCCAGCGATTACCTGCTGGTGGCGATCTCGGCCGTCACCTCCGAGCCAGGTGAATTAGCCTTCGCAGACGTCGAGTAAAGATACTTCCTCTTAAGCTGTTCGTAAATGCAGGCCGGATGATAGTCGGCGTTCTTGTCTTGCGGCGCGAAATGCCAGAATGAGTTCCAAAGATGGATGGCGTAAGCCTCTGGCGGCACCGCCGCGATATACGGCTCGAGGACTTTATGCCAATTAGTTATGGGACAAAATACGGAATAGGGCTTTTGGAATTGATTGAGGTCGAACTTAACGATCAGCTCGGTTAATAGTCGCGGACCCGTTTCACCCCAAACCAGTTGCTGCGGGTCCTTCGTCTCGCAAACGCCCGCCGCATACTCTACCAGTTCGCTCCCGGCGGGCGTCTTCATAACTCCGTTGTTCGCGATCGGCTTTCCATATGCGAGTTCACTGGCGAATACGTACTCGTCGGGAAAATCAAATGGCCGCAGACAGACGACGTCAGTGTCGGCCCACCACCCACCGCGCTGAAACAGCAAACGATAACGAAAGTGGTTTGCGAACCCGGCATAGCTGGGACGGTGTGTGTATTTAAAGATGCGCGAAGCCGGCAGAATCTCGTTGGCGTCTTTGATTATCGTTCGCTCCGGCACATTCGGCAGATCGTCATAGACATACAAGTGATAGTCGTGTCCGTTTTGCAGAAACGACACGATCGACAGCCGTTCCATTACCGAAAGCTCATGACCGATCCAGAGACCTTGTATGATCTGGTTTTGACTTTGGTTCGCTTCAGTGATGCTGGTCGTGTACACGGTTTTTGGGATGCCTGCTGCGAATCCGGTTTGAAATCAATTGTCCGTCTAAAACCGGCGCATGATAGCATCTGTCGCCGTTCCCTGTTGAGAGTAAATTATTCAACGTTTTGAAAGGCGGTCACTCGTGACCAGGAAAAGGCTGCTAAAGTCCTTTAAGATCGTTGCGATCAATTTATTGCTCCTGATGTTGCTGTTTGAAGCGGCGTCGTTGGCGCTCTACTTCCATCATACGGGCCGATTTTTTTACTCGCAGAACGGAGTTGAGACCAAAATCATCTCCCTGATCAGTGATGTCGACGCGCGCGACGAAGCCGGCTCGACCTCTCTCAAACGCACGCTCGATCCTTACCTCGGTTTTGTCTACGACCCGCACGCTAGAAACAAATTGCAGTTTTCGAACATTGAATACGCGCCCAACAACTTCGGGTTGCTGTCGCCTTACGACTATCCGTATCGAAAAAAATCGGACAAAGAATTCATTGTCGGGATTTTTGGCGGGTCGGTCGCGATGTACTACGGATTTTACGAGCTGGAGAACCACGCGCTGGTAAACACGCTCAAGCAGCTTCCTTACTTTCAAGACAAAGAAATCGTCGTTTTGCCGTTTGCGGGCGGCAGCTACAAACAGCCGCAGCAACTGCTAGAGCTGAACTACTTCACCGCGTTGGGCCAGGATTTCGATCTCGTCATCAACATCGAAGGCTTCAACGAGACTGCGCTGGCTTATCTGAACACACGGGCGGGCTACGATCCGTCGATGCCCAGCGCGGAAATGTTTCAGCCGCTGGTGCAACTCGCAAATCGCAGCTTCTCGTCTCGGCAACTTGCGCTCACGCTCGAGATTCTGAAATTGAAAGATGACCTGCGCGCCACGCAGGCCAGCCTGAATAACTGTCGATTCGCGTCTTGTTATGGCCTCACGTGGATTAAGCTGCGATTCCTGGTACGGCAATATCAAAAGAAAACTGAAGACTTCAATCGCCTGATAACCGTCGGCAACGAAGACTCGCTCGTACATGTCAACGAGCGGCCTCAATCAAGCGACGATGCAACGGTGTTTGAGGACATTGCTGCGGTTTGGATGAAATCAGAACTAGCAATGAACCAACTGCTGACGGCGCGGCGAATTTCTTATTTTCAAGTCATTCAACCAAATCAGTACTATGCGACCGCGCGCAACTTCAGCGAGCCTGAGCAGGCGACATTAAATTCATCGAGCCGTTACGCCGAAGGGGTCGTCAAAGGATATCCCAAGCTGATTGCCCAGCTCGACGATTTGAAACGATCAGGAATCAGGGTAATCAACGCCGTCAGCGTCTTTGACCAAACCACCGAGCCCGTCTATGCGGACAGTTGTTGTCATTACAACCGCGCTGGTAACGAGTTATTCGCGAAGTTTGTGGCTGGGCAAATAGCGAAATCCCTCGAGAGCGAATCATTCGTTAGATAAACTCAAAAGTTCTTTTATCGCACAAGGGCTCGCGCTGGATTTTCGCAATGCAAAATCTGTCAACGCGACGATGGCTGTGTTCATTCTCGCTGTCTATCTCACGACGAATGTTCTGATAGAAGGATACGTTCACGGCTTTGGCGTTATCCAACCATGTGGCCAGCGGAATGTTCACACCACGGTCAACGTATAATGTCGGGCAACGGCCATCTCCAACTCCTTTGTAGTACGACTTAACGCATTCGCGACCGTCGATTCTCCGCCGCGCCTCGTATCGATAGGCAGCGAAGTCCCAGTCGTTCGCAAAAGTTAAGAGACAGAACCCGAACAGACTACCGAGGACCACAGTTTGTAGTCGTTTTCGGCTTCGCAAAACGATGGCCCAGGAGATCATCGACAGGGGGATTAAAGGCAGCACAAATTCGACGTACCTTAAAGCAGTAGATTGGACAGCGACACCGGAATACGACCGTCCGAGTGCAGTCTCGGCGACGTTGACGAGTATACCTGCGAGCATCGCAACGCAGGCCCATTCGATGCCTGTCATTAGGCTCCTGCGCTTCCAAATGAGCGCGGCAAGGGGAACCAGCACAACCAGCAGACAGAATATGCCCCAGCCGAATGAGAACATCTCGATGCCGAAGCCAAACGCTACGAGGTTCAGAAAGAATTGCCAGAACCTTGCGTCGTTAGGCAGAACCAAACTGACATGAGCCGGCGTTGTGTAGTGCACAATCCACCACGTTAGCGCGCCTCCGATCAGGAAGACTGCGACCGCAACCTGTGTGGCTTCTGAGGCCCGAAGACGAGAATCATTCGTTGAATAGATTCGTTGACCCTTAAAAATAGAGAAAGCGACGAGCAACACCAGGCAAGATCCAAAACCAGATGCGAGCGAATAAATTGATAACACGGCGAGCAAAGAACCGGCCACTATATGCCACCACCGCTGTCGATCCCTGAACAGAACCTCAGCCGCCACGAAGAAGAAAGCCAGGTAAAACAGATAACACGTCTGGGTTGCCATGAAGTGGTTGAACCAATCGATGGGAGATAACAGAAAGATGATGAATGCTAATCCTACGTAACGGGGAACATCGGGCGCCGCGCGATTAGCAAACCAAACCATCCACGCCAGGAACAAACCAAAGATTACGAAGTTGAGTACCAGGTTAAAAGAGTAGTTCCAGCCGTTCAGTTGATATTGGATCCAGACAAACAGCTTGGTGGTTGCGATTATGTGCTCGCTAGCGGTGGGTCGCGTGTTGCTGGGATCAAGCAACCACGAAAGCGAGAGTTTTGCGGGCCGACCAGGCCGAAACATGGCATAGTCGTCGATGATCGGGACGTCAACGGCATACTTGCGAATTATGTAAAGATGAAACAGAAAGAGCGAGACGACACTGGAGAAAACTACCCAGGTCGCAGATCGTTCGAAAGCGGGTTTTGACTTACTCTGATTCAAAGCCAGGTTCTATTAGGAAGCCGTTTGCGAACAAATGCCGAAGTATCAGCCGCGCGTTTTCTTCAGCCCGGCCCGAGATTGTGTCTAGCATAATCTCGGGGTCCGTCGGCGCTTCGTATGGATCGTCAATGCCGGTAACGTGTTCGATTTCACCGCGCCGCGCGCGCGCATAAATTCCTTTGAGGTCGCGTTGTTCGCACACTTCTAACGGCGTATCGACAAAGACTTCGACGAAGCGATCGCTTCCGATCATGTTTCGCACGTCTTGGCGAGTGGCGCGGTACGGACTCACAGCCGCGCAGATGACAGCGCCGCCATGTCGGACAATTTCGGCTGCGACGAAACCGATCCGCCGGATGTTTGTATCGCGATCTTGACGGCTGAACCCAAGACCTTTCGACAGATGAGTTCGCACGACGTCGCCGTCGAGCAACGTGACGCGCCGCCCGTGTTCAAGTAACAGCGTCGTCAGAATTTCTGCCGTCGTCGATTTGCCGGCGCCGCTCAGTCCCGTGAACCAAACACAAAAGCCCTGGCGATGACGAGGCGGATAAGTGTGGGCCAACAGCTTCGCAGTCTCTGGTCGCGTATACCACTCCGGAAGTTCGCGTCCTTTTTCGAGGTAATCGATACGCACTTGCGAACCAGAAATTGTCGCGCCGCACGAAGTAGTTGCAACTTCAACTTCGCGATAGCCCTCCGC
>DASQYL010000495.1:0-3720 GCA_035639235.1 Pyrinomonadaceae bacterium
AAGCCCCAGCCCAGCGTGTTCAAGGGACGGCAAAGTCACAACGGATAATGGAAGGTGCTACGGCAACACAGCGGTCTTCGCAAATCTACGAACCGGTCAGGACGATCTTCCTCCGAACAACGCCGATCAGATTAGTGAATCTCTGCCACCCCAGTTCACAAATCCTACAAATAGGAAGACGCGGCTTATTCCCTACGATCAATTGGTTAAGGTCCTAACTCCATTTGAGGAGAAGATGCTCGTTTATGATCTAAATCTGCGTCTCACTCGGGAGCCGTTGAGCACGAACGCCCCCGATCAGGGCTACCCCACAATTAGGAACGTTGACGTCGTTGATTTGAACCGGCGTTCAACACAGTAAACAGGCATGTTAGAGATTACGTGCAAAGCTAACAGAGTCTCGAATGAGTTTTCAGCGAAAGGAAGATCAAGCGCACTGAAAGACTGAAAGCTGGAATGTCAAAGGCTATTTTTCCAAGGGTCAGTTTTGGGTTGGCCGCGCCTGCCATTTCCTGTCCCAATTGCCCATCCCGAGTTCTTATTTCTCTATCGTTGTCTCATAACCTCCGCCGAATTGCTGTTTGCCGAACCGTTCTCATCCCAATCAATGGGCACGATTAACGGCATGCATAAATTCGACCACCAAGTCACCCGGAAAAGCGTGGGCTTCGTCTCAACGAGTAATTGGGTCGTAACCATTCAATGCTTCATATCCAGCCGCTTAAGTAATGAACCCACATGGTCTGCGAACATCGGTTAATCTACACTGGTCAAATTACGAATAACCATGATTCGTGTGTGACCGATGGACGCGGTTTTACTGGCCTATGTTAATGCGACGAATGACTCGGAGAGGGGAGAGTGCCTTAACGAGTTAGTACTCCTTCATGTCGCTCCCGTCGTCAGGAGGACTCTGAGGTTTAAGCTTGGGTTACACGTTAGTGACCAGGGAACGAACCGAGATAATCCAGAGTCAGAGGATGTCTATCAGGAGGCGATAACGAAGGTCGTTCAAACGCTGCGAGATTTGAAAGCGTCCTCACGCCTAACCGAAATCGAAAATCTCAGACACTACGTCGCCAGCATTGCTGCCAACGTTTGCATCGATTTCCTTCGTTCAAAATCACCGGCCAAGTACCGCTTGAAACACAACGTACGAGACATCTTCAATCGCCACCGGGATTTTCGCGCCTGGAAGGTCGGCAATGAAACTGTTGGCGGTTTTGCGGCGTGGCGAGATACGGAAAAATTGTCGGCCTCGGATCGGCAGATCCGCGAGATGGAGAGCAACTTGGAAACATTCCGAGTTGCTCGGTTTGGCAATGAAGACATTCGGCAGCTCCCGATCACGAGACTCGTGGCCGAAGCACTTCAATGGATCGACCGACCAATTAGCATTGATCATCTGACTATGATCGTCTCACGCTTACTGGGACTTGAAAATCAACCATCCGAAGTCGTTTCGCTCGAAAGCTTCGGAAATGAATTTAGCTTCGGCAAGAACGACATCACGGCAGAATCGACGTTGGCAGCGAAGGAATTGCTCGCTCGACTATGGCAGATGGTGCAACGTCTGCCGGCGCAACAACGCGACTGTTACTGTTTGAGCTTTGAGGATGCGGATGGCGCCGATCTCTTCAGTCTGCTGCTCGAAAAGGGAATTGCCAGCATTCCCGAAATCGCTCAGGCCCTGGGACGTTCGGTGACCGATATCAACCGTCTGCGATCCGAGATGCCATTGGATTACATGAATATCGCAGCAGAACTGGGTTCGACCCGATCGCTTGTGACGCAATGGCGCTTCCGGGCTATTCAGCGTCTGCGGAAGGAATTAGGTGTCGAAAGCCCGCGAAAATAAATTTGATAGAGGTTGGAATTTTGGGATGAAACTTCCGTCTATAACAGTAGCGCCGGAATAAGGGCGATATGACTGAACATTTTACCAAAGCAGAAATCGAGCGCTTTGCAGTCAGCGCTTTACCGACGAGTCAGCTAGATGCCATCGCCATCCATCTGGCGGCGTGTCAGACTTGTCATCAGCTACTGATGGAAACCTTACGGCGTCAAAAAGGGACAGACGGTATTCAGTTCAGCCTCGATCCGACGTTCTTATTCAGACATGACCATCTCGATTACGATCAGCTCGTCGCAATTGCTGACAACAAACTCGATGCGACTCAGCAGGAGATAACAGACATCCATTTGAGTACCTGCGCAACGTGTCGAGAAGACGTGCGTAGCTTTTTGGCGTTCCGCAAGGAAATCGAACCTGAGCTACGTGTTCGTTACGGGCCTGCCACCGATAAGCCAACGGAGGGACCGGTTTCGGCTTGGCATTCTTGGAGGCAGTTGGTCTGGAAGCGCGCCTACCTCGCGGCAATGATTGTCATTGCGATTGGTCTCCTGGTTGCAGTTCTGTACACGAGGCGTAAGGCTGGTAATCTGGAAGCACGGCAAACGCCACCGTCGCGGATCACAACCGCAGCAACCGCGACGCCTACTCCCGAGAGCCAAGCAGCCAACGAGTTACCGAGTCCCGCACCGGCTACTCCAGAACAAGCACCGCAAAGCGCGCCAAGCCCATTGGTTGTTCGCAATCGAGAAAGGCTTACACCTGGAAATGCGGGTGCCATTGCTACAGTGAATGATGGACGAGGAACAGTGACAGTTGATAAGGCGGGAAACGTTTCTGGTCTTCAGCAGATTTCACAAGATGCTCGGCAAGAGATCGCTGAAGCTTTCACTACTGAAAGCATCAAGGCACCCGAAACTGTGATGGAACTCGCCGGAGCACCCATTAAACTGAGGGGACCTGATAACACTCCGACCTTCAGGCTCTTCTCACCAGGCAGAGAAGTTGTGCTTTCTGATCGCCCGTCGTTTGCATGGGAAAAGTTGGCAGGCGCCAGCACCTATCGAGTCGTGATCGGCGATTTGAAGGGTCATGAAGTTGCAAGTAGCGAAGAATTATCAGCGGACCGAACAACTTGGACTGTGCCCATGCCGCTAAAGCGCGGACAGATCTACACGTGGGAAGTGGAAGCTGATGTTGACGGAAAGAAGGTTTTCTCGCCGGGAACATCTCAAACGGAAATGAAGTTCATGGTGTTGTCAGATCGCGGCGTGCAGGAACTGGAACTATTGAAGAGGGCAAATTCACATCTGGCGCTGGGAGTATTTTATGCGCGAGAAGGGATGGTCACCGACGCCGAACGCGAGTTTCAAATTCTCATTCGTGACAACCCTAACTCTGCAGTGGTAAAGAAACTCCTGAAGCAAATCCAGTCGTGGAAACCCTGAGCTGCGGTCACCAGGAAAAATTCGCACAATGAGGCGTCAGGAGTTGAGTTTCTCGTCGTCTTGCGGAACAAGCATCTTCAGCAACGAACATAAGTATCTCAACTGGTTGCGATCTCCAGAATTGTGCGCCTGTACGATGTCCGATGCTAACTGCGCGGCATTGGGCACGATTAAGTCATTCCCGCAAACATAAATCTCTTCCCCTGGCTTGGTTTCGGATTCTATCCACCACTCGCGCCCACCCCCATCGGAAGCCGACAACCCCAATGAATGTACTAACCATTTCTCAATTGGCGGGCAAAGAATCTTCGGATTTTCGCCGTGCTCGAACCGAGTCCCACGCGCTATGTTAATTGCATCTTCGAAGCGTATATCAACGTCCGTAGGTTGCAGCTTATTCCACATTCTGAAGTGAATGTA
>DASQYL010000496.1:0-4054 GCA_035639235.1 Pyrinomonadaceae bacterium
GCATAAGCTTCCGGATAATCGCTCTGCAATTCAATCGCTTTGCGCGCGGCGTTTGCAGCTTCGGAATATTGGCTGTATTCGTTTGCGCAGAAAGACAAATTGTAAAAAGCTGTCGCGCTATCGTCTTTGTATTTGACGCCCTGCCGGTAAGCGGCCAGCGCGGCCTTGTAGTCCTTCGTCTCGTTGTAATAGACGTCCCCCAAGCCGAGATATGCCGCGCCGCCGTCGGGCTTAGTTTGAATTGCCTGTTTGTAAGCCGCGATCGCTTCCTGCGAACGGTTGAGTTTGTAATACGAGTAACCCAACTCGCCGTAAGCTTCGGCGTAATCTGATTTCAGCGAAGTCGCGCGCCGCAAAGGTTCAATGGCCTGAGCGTATTGCTCACGCTCGTTGTAAATCCACCCAATATGATAATAAGGCTCTGCGTAATCGCTGCGAATTTGCACCGCCTGACGATACGCAGTCAGCGCCTGATCGTATTGTTTGAGATTGCGATATGTGTACCCAAGTTCATTGAACGCGACGGCGTCAGCCGGATTAAGTCGCACCGACTGCTGCAACGCCGTACGCGCATTATCGAAATCATCCCGGTCGTTGTAGATCCAGCCGATATGATAGTAAGCGCTGGCAATTGGTTTGAGCGCGACGGCGCGTTGATAAGCTTCGAGGGCGTCGTCGTAATTCTCATTCTTGCGTAATTCATCGCCCAGCGCATTCAACTGTTCGGCCGTCAGTCCTCTTCTCGCGGGCGTGCCTGTGGTCGCGCGTCCGGCGTTCCGGCGCGGCGCTCGCCTGACTGGGCCACTGGTGCGGCTCGAAGAAGTCGCGCCGCCACCGCCAGTCGCCGATCCTGAGGTCGTGCCGCCACCCATGTCGTGTTGGGCCGTGACGGCCGTCGCCGTGAATAACAGGACTGCCGCAAACACAAACTGCGCAAACAATCGATGAATCATTGGGGTTCGCTCCGTGTGGTAAAGTAAGTCACTTGGGAAATTCACAATCGTTGAGCAATTATAGTTTGAACCAACACTGATGCAAGAGCGGCGCAGCGCACCACGATTTCGCAGCGATCTCAACGTGCAATGGGAAACGTTGAAGATCACCGGCCGGGGGCAAGTTTGCGATCTCAGTTCTTCGGGCTGTTTCATCCTAACCGGTGGTGAAGTGCATCCACGAGAACTCGTTAAGTTGAAGATTCGGCTGCCTCAAGAGGTCGTCACTCTGTGGGGCAACGTCGTTTATGCGGTCAGCGAGATGGGATTTGCAGTGCTGTTTGTATTCGAATCGGAAAGCGATAGCCAGTTGATCGCGCGAGTGATTTCAAGCGTGCAGTGATTGCGGTTTGACACTCCCAAATGCCTTACGTTAACGTAACTTCTTCGCTTTTCCTGACCCCAACTTCACCATGCGTCCCGTTCGTCTAGGGGCCTAGGACACCGCCCTTTCACGGCGGTAACACGAGTTCGAATCTCGTACGGGACGCCATTACTTTCAGAATCTTGTCGCGCCTAGGCCGCGATTTTGTTTGCGTGCGGCAGTCTCACAACTTCGACGGAGCACTTGGCGTGAGATACAACCGCTTGCGAAACCGATCCCAACAGCAGTCGTTCCCAGGTCGGATAACCATGAGACCCCACCACGATCAAATCTGCGTTCCAACTCTCGGCTTCATCCAGCAAGACCCGTTTGGCAGACCCCAAAATCGCCTTGCCTTCAATGGTCAGAGATGAACCAGGACGGGACCTCAGCTTTCCGATGGCCGCCTGTACAATCGCGTCCGATTGGGTCTCGATCTCGCGATTAATTTTTTCATAGTAGTCCTGCTGTAAGACCCAAACTTCTGGCGTCGGCGCCAGAGGTAGCTGGAACGCATGCACCACGCGAATCTCGGATCCTTCGGGCCACTTTCTTTGCGCCACTTCATCCAAAGCAGCGTCGCTGTACGGGGAACCATCAACACCGATTAGTATTCTCATGATTGACTTCCTTTCTGTCGCTGAGCTGTGGTCTGATGGCGACTTTCAACACGCCGTCCGCGCGGCTCCCGAATAATTGATATGCGTCGACGATCTTATCGAGCGAGAAGGTGTGCGTCAGTAACGGGGTGAGGTCCACGCGTCCGCTGCGAACCACTTCCATCAATCTGCGCATGCGTTCCTTGCCACCGGGGCAAAGCGTAGTGACAATGCGATGATCGCCGAGACCGGCGGCGAACGCTTCATAGGGCATTTGCAATTTGCCTGAGTAAACACCGAGGCTTGATAACGTGCCGCCCGGACGCAAGCAGCGCAGCGCGCTCTCGAAAGTCTCCTGAGTGCCAAGTGCTTCGATCGCGACATCGGCGCCGCCGCTCGTGAGCTTACGCACTTCACTTATGACGTCGACGCTTCGATAATCGAGCACCACGTCCGCGCCCATACGCTTCGACATCGCCAGCCGATTGTCGTCGCCGTCCACGCCGATGATAAGCGTCGCGCCCGTCAACTCTGCGCCGGCAGTTGCACACAAGCCTATCGGCCCTTGCGCAAACACCACGACCGAATCACCGATGCGAACCTGGCCCGACTCGGCGCCGCTGAATCCTGTAGAAGCGATATCGGCTAATAACACCACTTGTTCATCCGATAACTCGTCGGGAATCTTCGCGAGGTTCGCTTGCGCGTTCGGCACCAATAAATATTCTGCCTGCGCTCCGTTGATCGTGTTTCCGAATCGCCAGCCACCTATAGCTTCGTATCCTCCACCGTGTCCACACTGCGACAAATCGCCCGAGAGACACGCGCGGCATTGGCCGCAGGGAGTAATCGCGCCGACCAAAACACGATCGCCAGATTCGTATCCAGTCACACCTGCGCCGATTTCCTCAATCACGCCGACCGGCTCGTGACCGATGATGAGGCCGGATTTGACAGGATATTCACCGCGCAGGATGTGAACGTCGGTGCCGCAGATCGTCGTCAGCGTCACGCGAATGACGGCATCGCCTGGCCCGGCGTGCGGCCGCGGCACCTCCTCTATGCGAATATCATCTTTGCCGTGAAAAACGTTGGCTTTCATCTTCTGCATACGCACCTCGCCGTGATCTCATAGAATTCTCTCGTGTGGGACGGTTCAGGACAATTACTCAGCGTGTTTTTCCAAATTGATGAGTAGTTTCCACTGCTAAATTGCCGCTGCCGAGACAGTCGCTTGGGCCGTGCGCGAGAGAGATTCTTGAACCTTCATAGCTGCTAACGGAACCGCACGATGCTGGATGTCTGTGACACAAATCTTATTGATGACGTTCGACACGGCTGGTGCTCGCCATGCTGCCGCTTCAGCTGCGCGCGCACTCGTATCCCTATGAACAGTTCCTCTGAGAGTGACCGTTCCGTCAAGACAGAACGCGCAGACTTCTTTAGATCGTATGTCAGCAGCTAAATTGAGTTCACGTATCACCCATTGTTCGATTTCGCTGTCTCGCAGTTGCTGCACCCCCGTTCTTGTTGGCGCGCTAGCCCGCCGTCGCCTCCGTTACCATCGGCAACAGGTGCTCACAAATTGCCTGATAAGTCTTCATCACGTCGGCGTACTCGATCGGCGCTTTCTTTCCGTTGGCGGGCTTGGCCTTAAGCACGATGTCATTCATCGATACGATGCCCGCCAGTTCGCCCTCGACGTTGAGTACCGGCAGACGGCGAATCTTGTGTTCGCGCATTGTCTCGAGCGCGTGCTTGATATCTTCGTCGACCCTTGCCGCAAACACGTTTCCGTGCATAACCTCGCCGACGGAAATCTGCGGCAGGCTGCGCTCGCGCATCGCGCCGGCCATGCAGATGTCGCGATCGGTAAGCATTCCGACAACCTTGTGCTCTTTTATAACCGGCAGCGCGCCGCAATCGTTTTCCCACATCTCCCTGGCCGCGTCGGCCAGAGTCTGGCTAACCCAGATCGACTTCGCGTCCGGTGTCATCACTTCTTTAACTTTCATAATTGCCTCCTAACCAGCTTCGTTGAGGCGCCGGCAGATCAATCGGGTCTTGCTGCTGCCGGGCACACATCAAGGTTGGTTTCG